>JBKICO010000339.1:0-2569 GCA_046567065.1 Acidobacteriota bacterium | reverse complement strand
CGGCCGTTGGCCAGGGCGTCGGTGAGCTCCTTGGCCTTGGCCTCGCTGAAGCCCATGTGCGTGAACAGGGAGGCCAGGGTCTGGCGGTCCTGGTCGGAAAGGTCTTCCTTCTTCACCTGCTTGGACACCGTGGCCTGCTCCACCTCCTGGGTGAACTGGCCCCAGGTGATGCCCTGGGGGGCGTCGGCCCTGGCGGTGAGTTCGTCCAGCTTGGTCTTGGGCACGCCCGCCTCTTCCAGCTTGGGCGCCAACTCCAGGATGTCGTTGCGGGTCATCTTCACGTCGCGCATGGGGTCGCCCGCCGTGGAGCGGGAGCTCTCGGGCTCCGTGGACGGCTGGGAGAACGGGTCCTTCACGGGCAGGGGGGCGCCCAGGGCGTCGTCGACGATGGCGCTCGCGCTCGTTGAATAGCTGTTGAGCAGCCCGGCGAACATGTCCGCGGCGCTCACGGAGGAGGTCCCGGAGAGGGATGAGTCCTTGGGCACGAATCCAAGGCGGGCGATCGAACTGGGAAGGATTTGCATGTCTTTCCTCCTGACGGCCCTGGTTGTTCAAAAGCCGTTCCAACAGGAGCGCCCCGCGATTACGAGCACTTGCGGCCATGGATCGGCGGCACGATTTTCCCGGGCGGCACAATCGGCAGCCGGGCTGAGGAGGAAATGGCGGGGCATTCCGGCCCGTTGGGCCGGGAGGGACCAGGCTAGCCGGGGGAGACGGCGGCAAGCACAGACGCGAGGAGGCCCAGGCACTCGGCCCTGGCCTCGGGGGAGTAGTCGGCGTTTTCCAGGGCCATCTGCGAGTACCCCACGGCAGGGCGCAACATGGGCGGCCAGGAATCGATGAAGGAAGGCGGGAGCGGGCTCCCCGCCGCCAACTGGGACTCAACGCGCCCGTAGAGCCGGGCCGCCCCGCGTGCGAAGGAGCGCGCCAGCTTCGGGTGCGCCCCGGCCAGGGCCAGCCAGTCCCGGCGGGGGACATCCTGCCCCCAGAGCCCGAAGTGCGCCCCGAACGCGCCGCGCCAGAACTCGCCCAGGCCGTCCCCGGCGCGCGGCGTCACGCGGCCCACGGGTTCGAGCAGGTAGAACCCGGCGGCGCTGCGCCCCGTGCGGTACAGACGCATGCCCGGCGGGGGCATGGGCCGCCCTCCCCTGGCCAGCTTCCAGGCCAGGTAGGCCACCTGCTCCGGGTCGAAGCGATCCCTGCAGTGCGGACCGGCGAAGCGGCACTGCCAGCAGCCCTGGCAGGATATGCCCGCGCGCAGAACGAAGTGCCCGGGATTGAAAGGCCCCGTCTCCCAGGGATTCACCGGCCCCATGGAGAGGTTCAGGGTCAGCAGGCCGGACCAGGCCGCCACGTGCATGGGCCCCGTATCCGGCGTGATCATCAGCGACATGGTCTGCCCGGCGGCCATGAACTGCTCCAGGGAGAGCTGCCCGCTGAAGTCCGCCAGGATGCCGCCGTGCAGGGCGCGCACCTCGGCGGCCAGGGCCTGCTCGGCTGGCCCGCCCAGCAGGACGACCGCCAGCCCCCTGCGCTGCAGGGCGTGAGCCAGGGCGGCCCAGAAGGCCGCGGGAGGCCGCTTCTCCTCCTGGCTGGCCCCCAGGAAAAGGCCCACGCGGTCCTTGCCGGGGGCGGGGGTGCGCGGGGTGTCGAAGACGGTGGAGGCGATCTGGCGGTGGTCCACGCAGTCCAGGGCGTTGAGCTCCACCCAATGGAAGCGGTTGTGCCGGTTGCTGCCCGTGAGCGCGGCCCGGTAGAGCTGCCAGCGCCCGCCCACGCGCAGGTGGTCCTCCTGGTCGCGGTACGGCCCGAGGCGGGTTTGTGCCCGCAGCCCGCCCGCCAGGATGGCGGCCTCGGCCCTGTGACTCAGGTTGACCAGCAGGGAGTATTCGCTGGCTGGCAGGTGGTCCACGGCGGTCCAGGGCGCGTAGACCACCGGCGGGGACACGGCCTTGAGGCCCTGGTAGAACTGCTCCTCGGCCACGACCCACACCGGGCGGGCGGGCTGGGCGCGCTTCAGCCAGAGAAACAACGGGAAGGAGAGCACGATGTCCCCCATGCGCTGCATCTGCAGCACCAGCGCGGGGGCCGGAGCGCCGCCGGAAGCCGGGCCGGGAGTCTGGGCCGGGGCCTGGGCCGGTGCCTGGCTGTCGGGATTGGCGCTCACGGGGCCTGCTCCAGCATTTCCCGTCGGGCGCGCAGATCCTCCAGGGCGGCCTTTTGGGCCGTGGCGGCGGCGCGGCGGAAATCTTCGGCCTCGAACTTCTGGTGCAGCTTGTACTGGTTGGCCCAGCCCAGGCCCCACTGGGCCTGCCCCACCCCGCCCTGGCTGCCCGTGCTCTTGAAGTGGCGCACCCGCAGGCGGCCCTGGTACACGGGCGTGAGCCCGGCCAGGAGCAGGCGCACGTCATGGTCCAGGTCGTCGTACTGGGTGGGGGAGTAGCGCAGGTCGAACCCGCCCTGGGCCAGCAGGCGCTCCGTGCGGAACATGTGGCAGCAGCCAGTGACCGTGGCGCAGGGACGGACGTAGCCGAACTGGCCCATGTCCAGGGTCTGGTGGTGGCAGTCG
>JBKICO010000338.1:0-2541 GCA_046567065.1 Acidobacteriota bacterium | reverse complement strand
AACCCGTGGAGACCAACACGGCGGGCGTGTACGTGGCCGGCTGCGTGCAGGGCCCCAAGGACATCCCCACCTCCGTGGCCCAGGGCAGCGCGGCTGCCGCCAAGGTGCTGGCGCTGTTCTCCAAGGATCAGCTGCAGAGCGACCCGCAGGTCTCCTCCGTGGACCTCAAGCGCTGCGTGGGCTGTATGAAGTGCGCAATGACCTGCCCCTTCGGCGCCATCAAGGAGCAGGAGATACGCGGCGAGATCAAGGCCCAGGTGATCGAAACCATGTGCCAGGGCTGCGGCCTGTGCACGGCCACCTGCCCGCAGGGGGCCATCCAGCTGCAGCACTTCACGGACAACCAGATCCTGGCCGAGGTCAACGCCCTGCTCGCGGGCGAACTTGAGGAGACCCAGGGATGAGCAAGGAACTCCGCATCGTAGGCTTTTTGTGCAACTGGTGCTCCTACGGCGGCGCGGACACCGCCGGCGTGGGCCGCTTCACCCAGCCCACCGACCTGCGCATCGTGCGCCTGCCGTGCTCGGGGCGCATCGACCCGCTGTTCGTGCTCAAGACGCTGACCGGCGGCGCGGACGGGGTGCTGGTCTCGGGCTGCCACCCGCGCGACTGCCACTACTCCGAAGGCAACTTCTACGCCCGGCGCAGGCTGGAGATGGTCAAGCGCTTCCTGCCCGTCATCGGCATCGACCCGGGCCGTTTCGAGTACACCTGGGTCTCCGCCTCGGAGGGCCAGCGCTGGCAAACCGTGGTCAGGGGATTCACCGAGCAGATTCACGCGCTTGGGCCCATCCAGCGCTTCGGCAAGGACGCCGCGGCCATGACCGCCAAACTCGCGGCCTCGCACGCTTAGGAGGTTCGACGTGCCCATTCTCGACGAACTCAAGGCCGCCATCGCAAAGCGGCTGCCCGAACTGGACGTGGTCATCGGCTGGGGCAAGGGCTTCGACGCCCTGCACCACACCCCGGTGTTCATCACCAGCGAGGCGGACCTGGACAAGCTGGAGCTCGGGCCGCTGTCGGTCCAGAACCTGGCCACCTACCTGACCCGCTACCCCAAGACCAAGAAGATCGGCGTGGTGGTCAAGGGCTGCGACAGCCGCTCCGTGGTGCAGCTGCTGCAGGAAAAGCTCATCAACCGCGAGAACGTGGTGGTCTTCGGCTTCCCCTGCGAAGGCGTGGTGGACCTGGAGAAGGTCAAGCGCGCCTTCGAGGACCAAGGCATGGAGGTCGCCCGCGTGAGCGAGGCCAGCTTCCAGGGCGAGCGCTGCACCCTGACCTCGGGCGGCAAGGCGGGCTCCCTGCCCATGGCCGGCCTCTGGGCGGACAAGTGCAACCGCTGCCAGTACCACGACGCGGTCATCAGCGACGAATTCGCGGGCCAGCGCCTGGATCGCAAGGCCGAGGACGCCTACGCCGACGTGGCCGCCTTCGAGGCCAAGCCCCTGGCCGAGCGCCAGGCCTTCTGGCAGGAGCAGATGAGCCGCTGCATCCGCTGCTACGCCTGCCGCAACGCCTGCCCGCTGTGCGTCTGCCGCGACCAGTGCATCGCCCAGACCCGCGAACCCAACTGGGTCAGCCAGCGCACCGGCGTGGAAGAGAAGTTCATGTTCCAGATGATCCACGCCTCGCACCTGGCAGGGCGCTGCACCGAGTGCGGCGAATGCGAACGCGCCTGCCCCGTGGGCATCCCGATCCTGCTGCTCAAGCGCAAGAACAACAAGGAGATCCTGGAGCTGTTCGACTACCGCGCCGGGATCGACCCCGAGGCCAAGCCGCCGCTGCTGGCGTTCAAGGTCGAGGAAGAAAAAATCAACGAGAGGGGCTGGTGATGTCCGCCAAGTACTTAGCCCAAGGCGATATGTCGGCGTGGCTTGGCGCCCTGGCTCAGGGGCGCAGGGTGCTCGTGCCCGTGCGGGAGAACGGGGCAGTTGTCTTCAGGCCCTACGGCCCGGGAACCAAGCCCGTGCTTTCCCGCCAGGCGGATTCGCCCCCCAAGGAGAGCGTGTTCCCTTCCACCGAGCGGCTCATGGAGTTCAGCTACTCCAAGGACGCGGAGAACCTGGGCAAGGTCGCCCTGGACATCAAGGAGACGGTAAACGCCCCGGCCACGGTGGTCTTCGGCGGCCGCCCCTGCGACGCCCGCGGCTTCACCGTGTTCGACCGCGTCTACGACACCAAGGCCATCCGCGACCCCTACTACGCCGAGCGCCGGGCCAGCACCCTGTTCGTGACCCTGGCCTGCGACGCCCCGGAGACCACCTGCTTCTGCAACTCCGTGGGCAGCTCCCCGGTGGACGCGGACGGCTCCGACGTGCTGCTCACCCCGGTCGAAGGCGGCTGGCTCGTTGAGGCCGTGAGCGAGCGCGGCGAGGCCCTGCTGGACGCCCCCGCCCTGAAGGACGCCCCCGCCAGCGCGCAGGAGCAGGCCAAGGCCGCCAAGGAGGCCGCCGTGGCCGCCATGCCCCCGGCCTGGGACGCGGCCCCCGCCGCGGCCAAGCTCATCGAGAAGTTCGACGACATGAGCTTCTGGGACAACGT
>JBKICO010000337.1:0-4012 GCA_046567065.1 Acidobacteriota bacterium | reverse complement strand
CGTTCCCGCGCATCCCCACCAACCTGCCCGGCAGGATCAGGCTGCTCGCCTCCGACAAGGAGCTCCAGCTCTTCCGGGAGGCGCCCATCACCAGCACCTCTGTCTCAGTCATGGAGCTCAAGAGCGCGGGGGTGAACGAGGCCCTGGTGAACGCCCTGGCCGGCATCGACCGCAAGCTGGACATGCTCATCTCCGTGCACAGCCAGGACAACCTCCTGGACGACTTCCCCTACCCCGTGCAGATCGGCGAGATTTCGGGCGCCGGGGTCAAGCTGACCAGCTCGCTGCCGCTTGAAGTTGGCCAGATGATCGAGTGCGTCATCACCCTGACCCAGGTGCCCATCCGGATGGCCGGGGTCATCGGGCGCGTGGTCCGCAACGAGGATGTGGGCGGCGCGCCCGGCTGGGCCGTGGACTTCACCCGCGTGCGCGACCGCGATTTGGAATCCATCGTTCAGTTCGTGTTCCAAACCCAGCGCGACGAATTGCGCGTCAAGATGTGGGAGTAGCGACGCATGGTTCAGAGTGAAGTGGCTATCGAGAACATCATGGACAAGCTCATGGACGAGATGGTGGACAACCTCAAGGCGTCCATCACCCAGGCCGTTGAGACCGAGCTGTCCAAGACCCTCACCCGGTCGCTTCTGCAGAGCGAGTTCTACAAGCGCCTGAGCGACAACATGCGCACCGGCCTGCAGTCCATCTACAAGGAGCTGGCCAGCGCCCGCCAGGACGACTCCGGCGCCGAGATCACCAAGGAGAAGAAGCGGGCCGACCAGCTCTTCAGCGAGGCCGCCGACCAGTTGGACAAGATACTTGCCACCACCGAGCAGGCCACCGGCGAGATCATGGACGTGGTGGAGAAGCACCTGGAGATGCAGGCAGAATCCAACAAGATCCTGCACAGCCTGAAGTCCGGCGGCGTCACCAAGGAGCAGCTCGCCGAGTTGCGCGCCATGAGCGACACCCTCAACGAGGACCTCATGAGCATCATGACCACCCTCTCCTTCCAGGACCTCACCGGCCAGCGCATCAAGCGCATCATCGGGGCCATCAAGAACGTGGAGGCCATCGTGCTGGACCTCTACCTCTCCACGGGCTTCAAGCTCAAAGCCCACGAGGAGGCCCCCGAAAAGGACATCGACCTCATCGAAGCCGAGGCCGTCCGCAAGGTCAGCGAGCTCAAGGGGCCGCAGATGGACTCCAGCCAGGCCTCCGTGGACGACCTGCTCGCCTCGCTGGGCATGTAGACATGTTTTTTCCCCGGACTCCGGGGGACGCGACAAGGGGGCCGATGGCCCCCTTTTTTCTTATTCGCCGCACGGATTCCGCCCGGTGGAACCTTCAGCCGGGAAAACATCCCGGGCGGCCCCGCCCCTCGCGTGCCACCACTCGCCGGGCGGGCCGGACCAGCCGCACCCGGGCGGCGCTCACTCCCCTGCGTAGGCGCGCTCCAGGAGAGCGACATCGAGCTTGATCATCTTGAGCATGGCCCGCATCACCCTGTCGGCCCTTTCCCGGTTCGTGTCGCGCAGCATCTCGCCCAGGAACCCGGGCACGATCTGCCAGGAAACACCGAACCTGTCCGTGAGCCAGCCGCACTCCATGGGTTGCCCGCCATCGAGGAGCCTTTCCCAGAGTTCGTCGATCTCCTGCTGGCTGGCGCAATCCACAAAGAGCGATATCGCCGGGGTGAAGTGGAACTCGGGGCCGCCGTTGAGCGCCATGAACCCCTGCCCTTCCAGCTCGAAGTTCACGCACAGCACGTCGCCCTTTTTCCCCGGCCCGGCATCGCCGTAATACATCACGTCGGTGACCTTCGACCTCTTGAAGACTGAAAGATAGAAATCCACCGCCTCCATCGCGTTGCCGTCGAACCACAGACATGGCGTGATCTTCTGCATGTGGCCTCCTCGGCGGATTCGTGCCGGGTTGAGGTGTGCGGCCCGTCCGGACGTCTCCAGGCATGGGCGGCAATGCTAGGGAATGGCCGCAGGTTCCGGGCGCGCCTGGTTTTCAGATGGATCTGCCGATACGGGCCGGGCGCCGCCTCGGCGGCCAGGCTACTGCCCGGCCTTGCGGGCCAGTTCGGTCTTCTCCGTCTCCCGAACCAAGGGGACGATCATCTCGCCAACCCTTTTGTGCGTGGCCTCGTTGGGGTGCGCGTCCAGGGAGTTGACCACCAGATCTGCCGGGGCCGCTCCGGCGAACACCGGGCTCAGGTCCAGCACGGTGGCCCCCTGTTCCGCCAGGGCCCCGGCCACCTTGGCCGTGATGGGCGCGCTCTGCGCCGGGGCCTGCAGCATGGGGAAGACCAGCGCCACCAGCGCGATGCCCTGCTCCCGGCAGTATCCGGCCAAGCCCTTCAACTCCGCCGAATGCACGGCCCATACGGCCGGGTCGGCGTAGGCCCCTTGGAGCGAAGCCCAGAAAGTGTTGCCCCCGCCGGTCAGGTTGCCGCCCCAGCGGGCCATGCGCCAGTAGAGGTAGTCGGCCAGGGCCGAGCTTTCCAGCAGCGTCTTGGTGAATCCCGCGGGCAGGTTCACCGCGAAGTTGGCCGGATAGCCGGCCTGGCGCGCGGCGGCGAAGATGTCGTTGACGTAGTAGGACAGGACCACCACGTCGGGCTTCACCGGGAACGCCTTGAGGGCCTTGATCTCGTCCGGGGTGTCCCAGCCGATCTTGGAGACGTTGTAGACCCGCCAGCCCTTGCCCAGGGCGCGGGCAGCCACGTCCGGGAAGCGGTCCCCGGCCTGCTTGACCCCGTGCCCGGCCGCGAAGGAGTCGCCCAGCACCACCAGCACGCGCTGGCCCGGACCGGGCGGGGTGGCCTCCACGTCGCGGTAGCCGAGGCTGTTCATGGGTTGCCAGTGGCGCTCGAACCACTTCTTCCCGGCCCGGGTCAGGTTGAAGCCGTCGGACTGGTCGTAGAATTGGGAGAAGTACAACTCCAGCAGCAGAAACCCCAGCAGCAGGGAGTCGAGCACGAGAATCCCGGCCGCCAGCGCCTCGAGCGAGACGGGCAGGCGCTTGCGCACCCCGGGGAGCAGCACGGCGTGCAGGGCCAGGACCAAGAGGACGACGGCGAGGAGAATGATGGCGCGCTCCTTGGGCGCGGCGCCTTGGCCGCGCGGTATGCCCCGTGAACGACCGGAAGCTGGTTTGCCCCTGCCCGGTTGGGCCGGGCCGGGATCATCCGAATCCTTTTCTCATGTCCCGGAGCAAGTCAACGCGGTTACGATGGAATCGCCGAAACTCGCAGGGGGCCGGTCCGTCCGGTCAGCCCGCGCCGCTCCCGTACTGCTTGCGCCATTCGTCCAGGAAGAGGATGGCCGTCTCCACCGGGGAGAGCCTGCCCGCCTTGGCCCTAAGCGCCCAGACCAGGTCCGCGAAGGGGGCCTCCGGGCTGAGCCCCAGCTCCCCGAGCAGCCTGGCTGCGGCCTCGCGGTGCTCCTCGGGCAGGGCGTCCAGAGCGTTCTCACCCTCGGCTGGGCGGGGCCAGCCCTCCAGGCGTGACGCCAGGAACTCGAGCAGGGTGCGCATCCTGGCCTGGTAGGTGTGCTCCGACAGCGCGCGCGCCCTGGCCCGCTCGGAGTAGACGGCGCGCTCTTCGGGGTGGGCCAGGAAGTGCCGCAGGGACTCGTGCAGTTCCTGCATGGAGCCGAAGGTGGCCAGCTCCCCTGGCGCGAACAGCTCGCCCATGAGGCCGCGCCCGTCCACGAGTTGGAAGGCCCCGCACATGGCCAGCTCGAAGGTGCGGGGGTTCACGAAATCCCCGCCGCTCACCAGGTCCCTGGCGGAGACGCTGGAGTGCAGGTTCAGGTTCACGGCCGTGGCGTTGAAGATCTTCACCGCGTCCTCGGGGCTCACGCGCTCGCCGCCGCGCTGCACGTAGGCCTGGAGCACGTCCTCCCCCTCCCAGTCCGAACCCCAGATCTTGAGCCCGTAGGAGACCAGCTCCTTGAAGGCCACGCGCCGGTTGGGATAGCCCGCCCCCAGGAAGGAGACCTCG
>JBKICO010000336.1:0-2509 GCA_046567065.1 Acidobacteriota bacterium | reverse complement strand
GGTGGCACAGCGGGATGAGTCCCGCCGTGTTCTTGGCGGCCAGGATTCCGGCGATCCTGGCGGTGGCCAGGGCGTCGCCCTTGGGGATGTCCCGGCTGGTCAACCGGGCGAAGGTTTCCGGAGAGAGGCGCACCACGGCTTCCGCCACGGCCACGCGGGCGGTGACGGCCTTGCCGCCAACGTCCACCATGCGGGCCTGGCCCTGTTCGTCCAGATGGGTGAAGCCGTCCGCGCCGCCCATCAGGAACCCATGGCCTTGTCTTTGGCTTTCTTGAAGAAGTCCTTGACCTTGTTGAGGGGCTTGCCGCTCTCCAACTCCAGGAATTCCTTCAACAACTCTTCCTGCTTCTTGGAGAGGTTCTTGGGCGTATGCACGATCACCTCCACCAGGAGGTCGCCGCGCTGGTTGCGCCCGGGGTGCGGCAGGCCCATGCCGCGCAGGGAGAACACCTCGCCGGACTGGGTACCCTTGGGGATGTCCATGGTCTCCTCGCCTTCGAGGGTGGGCACCTTGATCTTGTCGCCGAGCGCTGCCTGGACCATGCCGATATCCAGGGTGACCACGAGGTCCTGCCCTTGGCGGCGGAAGGTCTTGTCCTCCTCAACGTAGACGACAACGTAGAGGTCGCCCGGGGGGCCGCCGTGCAGGCCGGGTTCGCCCTCGCCACGCAGGCGCAGGCGGGAGCCGTCGTCCACACCGGCAGGAATGCGGACCTTGAGTTCGCGCACATCCTGCAGGAGCGCCCTGCCCTTGCAGCGCGGGCACGGACTGGCGATGACGGTGCCCTCGCCACGGCAGACCGGGCAGGCCACGGCGATGCGGAAGAAGCCCTGGGACTGGTGCACCTGGCCCATGCCCCCGCATTGGCGGCAGGTCTCGGGCTTGGTGCCGGGGGCCGCGCCGGTGCCTTCGCAATCCGGGCAGGGAACATGTTTGGGGATCTTGAGGTTGGCCTCGGTGCCCTTGGCCGCGTCCCGGAAGGAGACGCGCAGGTCGTAGCGCAGGTCGTTGCCGGGCTGAGGCCTGGGGCCGCGCCCGCGCCCGCCCGCACCGGCGAAACCGAAGAATTCCCCGAATATGTCAGAGAAGGTGCTGAAGATGTCCTCGGCGTTGGAGAAGCCGCCGAATCCGGTGTCCCCCAGGCCCTGGTGGCCGAAGCGGTCGTAACGGGCGCGCTTCTGCTGGTCGCGCAGCACCTCGTAGGCCTCGGCGGCCTCCTTGAACTTCGCTTCGGACTCGGCATCTCCGGGGTTGCGGTCGGGGTGGTACTTGAAAGCCAACTGGCGGTAGGCTTTCTTTATCTCATCCTCGCTCGCTTCCCTGGGAACACCCAGAACGTCGTAATAATCGGCCTTGGACATGTTCTGCTACTGCTTTTGCTCGGGAACGTAGATTCCGGCCTCCGCGATGGATTCAGCCGGAAGCACCTTCTCGCCCGCGATCTCGCGCAGGGAGGTGACGATTTCCTTGTTGTTGCATTCGACCAGGGGGTCGTAGCCTTCACGATACTGGTGGACGCGCTTGATGGCCATCTGCACGATCATGAAGCGGTTGTTGATCTTTTCCAGGCAGTCTTCAACGGTGATGCGAGCCATATGGTTCCTCGTATGAGCTGCCGGCGCTGGTTGCGCCGGCCCGATTTCAGGAAATAAGCAGCCGGGATGATTCGTCAAGGGGGCGGAGCAGAACTCCTCTTCCCTGCGGAACGAACAGATTTTTTTAGACGAACACCGGCGGCCGGTCAAGCCGTCAATAGGCCATCTTGCCCAGACTCTTGAGGATGAGCGTGCAGCCCATGGCGAACATGCCGGTAAGGCCCATGCCGCATGAGAACCCGGCCAGGAGCACCGGGGCGTACTGCCGCCACATCTTGCCGTATTTCTTGTGGAAGTAGTACCGGCCCAGGAAGGCCCCGATCACCTCCAGGATGAGCCCGTGGGGGATGTGCTGCCCCAGCCCGCGCACCACGCCGTAGACCAGCAGCACGGGCAGCCCGAACATGTTCAGCACCGCGTAGGTCACCAGGCCAAGGCCCAGACCCGCGCCAAGGTAGCCGCCGTTGAGCGCCTGGAAGAACAGGGAGTTGCCCTCCAACGTCGAGGTCTGCATGAGCAGGCTGTTGAGGGCCTGCAGGTGCCACAATTCTTGGGCGTAAGGGTAGTTGGCTGAAGGAATGGGGGCCAGTTGCCAGATGAACTGCGAGAACAGCAGGCTTGCGACCATGACCACGGGAAACACCACGATCTCGGCCTTGATGATCCCGCGCAGATTGGTGCCGGTGAGCTCGATCTCGCGGAAATCCACCGTCGCCTTGCCGTAGTTGTGAATGGGTATGGGGGCGTACCATATCTCGATGCCGTGGTAGCCGAAGAACTTGGCTCCAGCGATGAAGCTGGCTTCCCGCACCAGGGGCAGGCTCACGAACTGGCCCGCGATGCCCTCCATGCGCGCCGTGATGTAGGAGATCACCGGGGTGTAGATGAAGCCGTAGAGCACGAAGAAAATCCA
>JBKICO010000335.1:0-5742 GCA_046567065.1 Acidobacteriota bacterium | reverse complement strand
CTATTGCAATCACGACCATTCCGGTGTGGTATTTACCGGCACGAGGGCCGCACCGTCGATCTCCGGTGCGGCCCTCGCCGTTTTACTGGATAGTCTGCTTGAGGAAGGCGAGCTCCCCGTTCTCCACGCCGATGGTCACCAGCTCCCCGTCGAGCACCTCGCCCGCGATGATCTTGCGGGCCAGGGGCGTCTCCACGTGGGTCTGCAGGTAGCGGCGCAGGGGGCGCGCGCCGTAGACCGGGTCGTAGGCGGCGTCCGCGATGAAGGCCTTGGCCTCGTCGCCGAGCTCCAGCACGATCTTGCGCTCGGTGAGCCTGGCGCGCAGGCCCGAGAGCATCAGGTCCACGATGCGCCCGATCTGCTCCTTGAGCAGGGGCTTGAACAGAACGACCTCGTCCACGCGGTTCAGGAACTCGGGCCTGAAGTGGCCGCGCAGGGTCTCCATCACCTTGTCCTCGGTGCCGGGCTTGAACGTGCCGTCGGGGCGGATGCCGTCGAGCAGGTAGGTCGAGCCCAGGTTGGAGGTCATGATGATGATGGTGTTCTTGAAGTCCACCGTCTTGCCGTGGCTGTCGGTGAGCCTGCCGTCGTCCAGGATCTGCAGCAGCACGTTGAACACGTCGTGGTGGGCCTTCTCCACCTCGTCGAAGAGCACCACGGAGTAGGGCTTGCGGCGCACCGCCTCGGTGAGCTGGCCGCCCTCCTCGTAGCCCACGTAGCCCGGGGGCGAGCCGATCAGGCGCGAGACCGTGTGCTTCTCCATGTATTCGCTCATGTCCAGGCGGACGATGTTGTCCTCGGAGTCGAAGAGCGACTGGGCCAGGGTCTTGCAGAGCTCGGTCTTGCCCACGCCCGTGGGGCCGAGGAAGATGAAGGAGCCGATGGGCCGCCTGGGGTCGTTGAGGCCCGCGCGGGCGCGCAGCACGGCGTCGGCCACGGCGGTCACGGCGTCCTCCTGGCCCACAACGCGCTGGTGCAGCTCCTCGGGCAGGCGCAAGAGCTTCTCGCGCTCGGTCTCCAGCAGCTTGGTGACGGGGATGCCGGTCCAGCGGGCGATCACCTGGGCCACGTCGTCGGGCTTGACCTCCTCGCGCAGCAGGCGCTGGCCGCCCGCCTCCTGGTCGGCCTTCTCCTCGCGGCGGGCCAGTTCGGCCTCCAACTGGGCCAGCCTGCCGTAGCGCAGTTCGGCGGCCTTGTTCAGGTCGTAGTCGCGCTCGGCCTGCTCGATGTCGGTGCGGGTGCGCTCGATGTCGCTCTTGAGCTGGCGCAGTCCTTCGATGGACTGCTTCTCGCGGTCCCACTGGGTCAGCAGGATGCCCTGGTCCTCCTTGAGGTCGGCCAGCTCGGCCTCCAGCTTCTCCAGCCGCTCCTTCGAGGCCTTGTCCGTCTCGCGCTTGAGGGCCTCGCGCTCGATCTCAAGCTGCATGATCTTGCGGTTGATGGTGTCGAGCTCGGTCGGCAAGGAGTCGATCTCCGTGCGGATCATGGCCGCGGCCTCGTCGATGAGGTCGATGGCCTTGTCGGGCAGCTGGCGGTCCGGCAGGTAGCGGTTGGAGAGCACGGCGGCCTCCACGATGGCCCCATCGGCGATGCGCACGCCGTGGTGCACCTCGAACCGCTCGCGCAGGCCGCGCAGGATGGAGATGGTGTCCTCCAGGGTGGGCTCCTCCACCAGCACGGGCTGGAAGCGGCGCTCCAGGGCCGGGTCCTTCTCGATGTACTTGCGGTACTCGTCCAGCGTGGTGGCGCCGATGCAGTGCAGCTCGCCCCTGGCCAGCATGGGCTTGAGCAGGTTGCCCGCGTCCATGGAGCCCTCGGCCTTGCCCGCGCCCACGATGGTGTGCAGCTCGTCGATGAACAGGATGATGCGGCCCTCGCTGGACTGCACCTCCTTGAGCACGGCCTTGAGCCGCTCCTCGAATTCGCCGCGGTACTTGGCGCCCGCGATGAGCGCGCCCATGTCCAGGGCGAAGAGGGTCTTTTCCTTCAGGCCCTCGGGCACGTCGCGGTTGACGATGCGCTGGGCCAGGCCCTCCACGATGGCGGTCTTGCCCACGCCCGCCTCGCCGATGAGCACGGGGTTGTTCTTGGTGCGCCGCGAAAGAATGCGGATGGCGCGGCGGATCTCCTCGTCGCGGCCGATCACCGGGTCGAGCTTGCCCTTGCGGGCCTCGTCCACCAGGTCGCGGCCGTACTTGGCCAGGGCCTCGTAGGTGTCCTCGGGGTTGGCCGAGGTCACCCGCTGGGAGCCGCGCACGTCGGTGAGCACGGCCAGGATCTTCTCCTTGGTGAGGCCGAACTGCTTGAGCACCTTGCCCAGGGGGGAGGAGGGCGGCTCATCGAGCATGGTCAGGAAGACGTGCTCAACGGAGACGTATTCGTCCTTCATGGACTGGGCCAGCTCCATGGCCTTGACCAGGATCTCGTTGACCCGCTGGGTCACGGTGAGCTGCCCGGGCTGCGCCCCGGGACCGGAGACGCGGGGCAGCCTGGCCAGTTCCTCCTCCACGGCGCGCTGGAAGGCGCGGACGTCGTATCCGGCGCGCTCCAGCAGGCGCGGCACCAGGCCCTGCTCCTGCTGCACCAGGGCGAGCATGAGGTGCCCGGCGTCTATCTGCTGATGCCCGAGGCGGATGGCCACGGCCTGGGCCTGGCTGAGAGCCTCCTGGGATTTCTGCGTGAACTTGTTGAGATCCATATGTGTTCTCCTTGAGGAGCCGGTTTCGGATGAGAACGTGAGTCGCTAGATGAGCAGTTTCTCCAACTCGCGGACGCGCTTTTCCAGAAATTCGACGCGCTCCACCAGATCGACGATGATGGAGGCCCCCACCGGGGAGATGTCCAGGTCCTTGCAGAGCCGCCAGAGCTTCTTCACACGGTAGACGTCGGCGTGGCGGAACAGGTACTGGCTGCCCGAAGTCATTTGCGGGCGCAGCCAGCCCAGCTCGATGAGCTCACCCACCAGGGCGGGGTGCATTTCGGTCATCTCGATGAACTGCGCCCAGGCGATCCGGTCCGATTTGGCGGGCAGGTCCGAGCCGTACATAATCGTGATATCGACCATAGATGCCTCTGCTTTGTCGTGGCGTTGGGTCCGGGCGGCCGTGCAGGCCAGCGCCGGATCAGTGGTGCTCGCGCGGGTTGAAGGACGACGCTTCGGCCAGGTCGTGCCAGAGGGCGCGCTCCGCGTCCGTGAGCGTCTTGGGCGTGTGGATCATCACCCGCACGAACTGGTCGCCCCGGCCCGCCTTGCCCTGGAGCCCCTTGCCCCTGATGCGCATCTTGCGCCCGCTGCTGGAGCCCGCGGGGATGTTCAGGTCGATGTCGCCGTCCAGGGTGGGCACGCGCACGGTGGCGCCAAGCGCCGCCTCCCAGGGGGCCAGGGGCACGTCCACCAGCACGTTCACGTCCTCCAGCTTGAAGCGCGAGTGCGGGCGGATGCTCACCTTGAGGTACATGTCACCGGCGGAGCCGCCCGCCCCGCCTTGTTCACCCTGGCCCGCCAGGCGGATCTTGGACCCGTCGCGCACGCCGGCCGGAATGTTCACCGAGAGCGTCTTCGGCCGGATGTAGGGCCTGCCGTCGGGGGAGAGCGCCTCCTCCTGGATGGTCACGGTCTTGGAGCCGCCGTGGTAGGCCTCCTCCAGGGTGAGCTCCAGCAGGGCCTCCACGTCGCCGCCGCGGGTGGGCCTGCGCTGAAAGCCCTGGCCGCCGAAGCCGCCCTGGGCTCCGAAACCGCCCTGGCCGCCGAAGCCGCCGCGCCCGCCCATGCCTCCGGACCCTCCGTAGATGGTCTGTAAGAAGTCGGAGAAGCCGCCCATGTCGAACTGCTGGCCGCCCTGGCCCGCGCCGCCGAAGTTGTAGCGGAAGTTCTCGTAGCCCGGCGGGGGCTGGAAGTTCTGCCCGTGCTGCCAGTTGGGGCCGAGCGTGTCATAGAGTTTGCGCTTCTCGGGGTCGCGCAGCACCTCGTAGGCTTCGTTGATCTCCTTGAACTTGGCCTCGGCCGTGCAGTCGCCCGGATTGAGGTCCGGGTGGCAGGTGCGCGCAAGCTTCTTGAAAGCCTTGGAAATCTCATCCTGGGTGGCCTTTTTGTCCACGCCAAGGAGTTTGTAATAGTCTTTGTATTCCACGAGAGTGCCCTCTGTTAGATGGAGCGGGATGCCGCCGCCAAGTTTACATAATAATCTGGTCAGATGGCCCGTCAAGGCGTTTTCCGATTTTTCGGGCCATGCGCGCAATTGGCCTTGTTTACGGAATTTTCAGGCCGAATGCCAGCCTCGGCGGAAACGGCGGCGCGCCTCGGCGCGGCAGCCGGAGGGGAGCATTGCCATCCGGCCTGGGAGACGTTAGCACGCCTTCATGGCAAAAGACACGTTCAACAATCCCTTCGAGAAGCTCAAGGGCGTGAAGGTCAAGAAGGCCAAGCCCGCGCCCCCGCCGCCTCCCAAGCCGAAGCCCGCGCCCGCCGAGGCCCCGCAGGACGAGGAGGACCTCTTCAGCCAGGCCATGAGCGGCGTGGCCCGCATCTCCGGGCAGGAGTCGGGCAGGCAGGTGGCGGGCGGCGCGCGCCCCACGCCGGAAGTCCAGCCGCAGGACCCCGAGGCCGAGGCCAGGGCCAAGCTCTACGACCTGGTGGCGGGCAAGGTGGAGTTCGAGCTGGAATATACCGACGAGTACGTCCAGGGCTTCGTCAAAGGCATGGACCAGAAGATATTCCGCCAGCTCAAGGCGGGGCAGCTCAGCCCCGAAGCCCACCTGGACCTGCACGGCCTCAATTCCGACCAGGCCTTCGAGAGCCTGCTGGCCTTCATGCGGGAGAAGTATTTCCAGGGCAAACGCTGCCTGCTGCTGATTCCGGGCCGGGGCATCAACTCCCCGGGCGGCAATCCCGTGCTCAAGCAGGAGCTCAAGGGCTGGCTCACCCGGGACCCGCTCAAGCGCGTGGTGCTGGCCTTCAGCACGGCCCAGCCGCGCCACGGCGGTGCCGGGGCGCTCTACGTGCTGCTCAGGCAGCGCCGCAAGAACGAGGGGCGCATCAAGTGGGAGAATTTGTGGGGGGATGACTGAGGCGAGTCGCGCCGCGCACCCGGCCTCGGCCGCCCCTGGCAGCACTGCCAACTCGCTTGGGAACGGCATGGCAAGGTTCCAGAGGCTCCGCCTGCGCGGGGCTTTTCCTGGCCCGAGGGTCTTGACGATGGCCCTGTATGCGGTACTGTTTGCCTGTGAGCACGACGGAAAAAACGATCGCCAAGATGCGTCGCAACCCTCGCGACTGGCGTATTGAATCGCTGATTTCGGTTGCGGAGCACTATGGCCTGACCGTTCGCAACCCGAAGGGGAGCCACGTTGTCTTCTCCTTTCCCGGCGTGCTCGGCGAAGCGTCCGTTCCAGCCCATAGGCCGATCAAGCCTATCTATGTCGGGCAGTTTCTTACCCTGCTGGATGCGGTGCTGGCCAAGGAGGAATAGCATGGATTTTCACGGATACCCCTTCAATCTCACCCCCTTATCCGAGGAGGACGGAGGGGGCTGGCTCATCGTTTTTCCCGACTTCCCCGGAGCGGTCATGTCCGATGGCGAGACCCCCGAGGAAGCTCTGGCGAACGGTCGTGACGCCCTTGAGTCCGTCATCGCCGTCTACAAGGAAGATGGGCGTGAACTCCCCGCCCCGTCCAGCGGAGGCGTGTCTGGCAAGTTCAACCTGCGCACTCCCAAGCGCCTCCACGCCATGCTCAATAGGGTA
>JBKICO010000334.1:0-3999 GCA_046567065.1 Acidobacteriota bacterium | reverse complement strand
ATTCGATGGAATGCTCCCAATCGGGAGTTCCGGGAATGATACCCTCGGCGTCGGTCCAGGCCTTGTGTCCGCAATCTGTCAGATCACGCTTCAGGCACAGGGCCAATTCGGCGGGCTTGCCGTGCCCATCGCAGGTGCAAATACGTCTGCGTACAGGGGGGGGCGTATTCAAGGGCAATCTCCAGCAGCTAAGAGTTCAGCAAGCGAGGAGAACACGCCAGGAACACGGTCTTTACACTCCTTGCCGCTCAAGCGCCGAACAATCCCCGAGCCCGCGCAAATAGAAACCTCAATGCTATTAAGGAAGTATTATCGGGCGGCCTACTAATTGTCCAGATGCTAACAGGTTCGAGAGGGAAAAGCGTAGGGCGGAAGGCCAAGGATGGGTGGAGATCAAATCACCCTGACCATAAGAACAGGGTGGCCGCCAGGAGATACTTGCACAGCATCGCTGACTGCGTGAGGCGGGCCATGGACATCTTCGAAAGTGCCCGTGTGGGAAAAGTCCCACACCAAGTCCCACACCATTGAAAAAGGGGCTTAGGACCGTTGTCCTAAACCCCTGTTTTCCTTGGTGCGCCCGGCAGGATTTGAACCTGCGGCCTACGGATTCGTAGTCCGGCGCTCTATCCGCTGAGCTACGGGCGCGTCGTCGAGAAAGGCGTTCTAAAGAAACACCCCCCTTCCGTCAAGCTCGAATATGAATTTTTTTAAAAATTTATGAAGACGGAGTGCTCCGGCCCTTTCAGGAACAAGCACCAGCGGGGCTTGAGGCGGATTATTCGGATGTCTTCCCGGGCGAGCAGGTCCTCCAGTTGCGGGTGCCGGGCGAGCAGGGCGGTCACAATTTCCGACTGCTCGGCCTGTCCGGTCACGTTCACCTGCTCGCCCCCGATGGTCAGCGCCTTGGTGGGGCCGGAGTTGCCGTTGCTCCTGTCGTCCAGGAGCAGGGCCATCCTGGGGTTGGCCAGCAGGTTGGCCCACTTCCTGGTTCTGGCGGAAGTGGCCATATGGATGTATTCCAGGTCCGCGCGCACCGTGTAGGCCATCAGCGAGGCGTGCGGCACATCCTGGAAGCTGGTGGCCAGAACCCCGTGGCTGTTATCCAGAATCATAGAGGCCATCTCTTCGGGTATCGGGGGCATGTGCTCCTCCTCGGGGCGGGGTCCGAACATTCGTAACATCTACCAGAGCCATGAAAAGCCTACAAGACAAGCTTGAACACACCCTAGAACTGCTCCGTTCCATCCGGGACGCGTACCCGCCCGGCGAGGCCGCCCTGGCCTGGACCGGCGGCAAGGACTCCACCGCGCTGCTGGCCCTCTGGCGGGAGACAGCGCCGGAGCACGACCTGGCCGTCAACATCGACACCGGCTGCAAGTTCCCCGAGGTGCTGGCCTTCCGCGACCGCATCACAAGCGAGTGGGGCGTGCGCCTGCACGTGGCCAGGCCGTTGTCCGAGGATTGCCCGGCGGAGATCGCTGCGGACAAGATCGCCTGCTGCCGGGCCATGAAGGTCGCGCCGCTGCGCCGCGCCCTGAGCGAGCTGGGCGTGCGCGCGCTGCTTACCGGGGTGCGCGCCGACGAGAACCCGGAGCGCGCCCACATGCTGGAGCGCGAGGAGCGCGAGGGCTACATACAATACAACCCCCTGCTGGACTGGACCGAGATGGACGTCTGGGCCTTCACCGTGGCGCGCGGGCTGCCCTATTGCGAGCTCTACGACAGGGGCTACCGCTCGCTTGGCTGCGTGCCGTGCACCGCTCGTTCCGGCGCCGGGCAGGGGGAGCGGGGCGGGCGCGACAGCGAGAAGGAGGCCCGCATGGCCGAGCTGCACGCCCTGGGATATTTCTGATTCCGCGGGAATATTTCCGCCTTTCGCGGCGATTGGCTTTGCCGGGGAAATCGGCTAGGCTTCCCGCCTCCATGAACGCAGAGACACCATCCCCCATCGTGCGCCGCAACACGCGCGCCATCCGCCTGGGCGACATGCTCATCGGCGGGGGCAACCCCATCCGCGTCCAGTCCATGACCAACACGGACACCCGCGACGTCCAGGCCAGCATCGCCCAGGTGCGCGCCCTGGCCAAAGCCGGGTGCGAGATCGTGCGCCTGGCCGTGCTGGACGAGGACGCCGCCCGCGCGCTCAAGGCGATCAAGGCCGCCTCCCCCGTGCCCCTCATCGCGGACATCCACTTCGACCACCGCTTGGCCCTGGCCTCGCTGGAGGCGGGCGTGGACGGCCTGCGCATCAACCCCGGCAACATCGGCGGGCAGGACAAGGTGGCCGCCGTGGTGCGCGCCGCCAAGGCCGTGGGCGCGCCCATCCGCATCGGGGTCAATTCCGGCTCCGTGGAGCGCCACCTGCTGGAGAAGTTCGGCGGCCCCACGCCCGAGGCCATGGTGGAAAGCGCCCTGGGCCATGTGCGCATGCTTGAGGACGAGAACTTCGACCAGATCAAGATTTCGCTGAAGTCCTCCTCCGTGCCCGCCACCATCGCGGCCTATTCGCGCCTGGCGGACGTGGTGGACTACCCCCTGCATATCGGCATCACCGAGGCCGGGACCCCCCTGCGCGGGGCCACCAAGTCCGGCGTGGGCCTGGGCATCCTGCTCTGGATGGGCATCGGCGACACGCTGCGCGTCTCGCTCACGGGCGATCCCCTGCCGGAGATGGACGTGGCCTGGGAGCTGCTGCGCTGCCTGGGCATCCGCAAGCGCGGGGCGGAGATGGTCTCCTGCCCGACCTGCGGGCGCACCGAGATCGACTTGGCCGGGCTGGCCCAGGCCGTGGAGCAAAAGCTGCGCGGCGTGAAGGTCCCCGTGAAGGTGGCGGTGATGGGCTGCGTGGTCAACGGACCCGGCGAGGCCCGCGAGGCCGACATCGGGCTGGCGGGCGGCCGCGACTGCGCCGTGATCTTCCGCAAGGGCGAGGTGGTGCGCAAGGTGCGCGGGGAGGCCAACGTGCTGACCGAATTCATGAACGAACTTGACCAGATAATCCAGGAGTTTGAAAACAGATGCGCCTGAGCCGCTATTACGCCCCCACCCTGAAGGAAGACCCCGCCGACGCCGAAGTCGTCAGCCACAAGCTGATGCTGCGCGCAGGCATGATCCGCAAGCTGACCTCGGGCATCTACACGTTCCTGCCCCTGGGCCTGCGCTCCCTGAACAAGGCCGCGCGCATTGTGCGCGAGGAGATGGACCGCGCCGGAGCGCTTGAGATCCTCATGCCCGGCGTCCAGCCCGCCGACCTCTGGCAGGAGACGGGCCGCTGGGAGGTCTACGGCAAGGAGCTGCTGCGCTTCAAGGACCGCCACGACCGCGACTACTGCCTCGGACCCACGCACGAAGAGGTGGTCACGGACCTGATCCGCCACGAGGTGCGCTCCTACCGCCAGCTGCCCCTGAACCTCTATCAGGTGCAGTTCAAGTTCCGCGACGAGATCAGGCCCCGTTTCGGGCTCATGCGCGGCCGCGAATTCCTCATGAAGGACGCCTACTCCTTCGACCGCGACGAGGAGGGCGCCAACGCCAGCTACAAGGCCATGTACGAGGCCTACTGCCGCATCTTCACCCGCCTGGGCCTCCAGTTCCGCGCCGTCGAGGCCGACACCGGCACCATCGGCGGCAACTACTCCCACGAGTTCATGGTCCTGGCCGACACCGGCGAGGATACCATCGCCGCCTGCATGGCCTGCGAGTACGGCGCCAACCTGGAGAAGGCCGAGGCCGTCTCCCCCGAGTGCGCCAAACCCGCCGTGTGCGCCGCCTACGAGCAGGTGCCCACCCCGGGCGCGCACACCGTGGAGGAAGTCGCCAAGTTCCTGGGCGTGGAGCCCTCCCGGGTGGTCAAGACCCTGCTCTTCGACGTGGACGGCGAGCCCGTGGCGGCCCTGGTGCGCGGCGATAGAGAGCTCAATGACGTGAAGCTCAAGAACGCCCTGAACGCCACCAACGTCGCCCTGGCCACGCCTGAGCAGGTCCAGGCCTGGACCA
>JBKICO010000333.1:0-2668 GCA_046567065.1 Acidobacteriota bacterium | reverse complement strand
TCCAAGGGGCTGCCCATCTACTCCGGCGGCTTGGGCATCCTGGCGGGCGACCACCTGAAATCCGCCTCGGACCTGAGCCTGCCCCTGGTGGCCATCGGCATCGCCTACCAGCAGGGCTACTTCCGGCAGTACCTCACGCCCGACGGCTGGCAGCAGGAGCGCTACCCGGTCTACGACTTCGAGCAGATGCCCATGACGCCTTGCCTGGACGCCGACGGCAAGCGGCTGCTCGTCTCGGTGGACCTCAAGGGCGACCGGGTGTTCGCCCAGGTCTGGCGGGTGGCGGTGGGGCGCATCAGCCTCTATCTGCTGGACACCAACATCCAGGAGAACCAGCCCCAGTTCAAGCAGATCACCACCAGGCTCTACGGCGGCAACCTGGAGATGCGCCTCTGGCAGGAGATCCTGCTGGGCATCGGCGGCATCAAGACCCTGGACGCCCTGGGCTTCAAGCCCAAGGTGATCCACATGAACGAGGGGCACTCCGCCTTCGCGGGCCTGGAGCGCATCCGCCGTTTCATGGAGAACGCCGGGCTGACCTTCGAGGCCGCGGCCGAGCTGGTGGCCTCCTCCTCCATCTTCACCACGCACACCCCGGTCCCGGCGGGCAACGACCGCTTCCCGCCCGACCTGATGCAGCCCTACTTCGAGGACTACGCCCGCAAGCTGGGCCTGGCCTGGAAGGTGTTCCTGGCCCTGGGCCGCGAAGACCCCCGCAACGACGCCGAGCCCTTCTGCATGACGGTGCTGGCGCTCAGGCTCTCGCGCATCAACAACGGCGTGTCCATCCTGCACGGGTTCGTGTCGCGCAACATGTGGAAGCGGGTATGGCCGCAGTACCCCGTGGAGGACGTGCCCATCGGCGCCGTGACCAACGGCGTGCACGTGCCCACCTGGGTCGCGCCGGACCTGGCCCTGCTCTTCGACCGCTACATGGGCCCCAACTGGCGTGAAGATCCCGACTGCCCCCGCGTGTTCGAGCAGACCGAGGCCATCTCCGACGCGGAGCTGTGGCGCACCCACGAGCGCCTGCGCGAGCGCCTGATCGACTTCGTGCGCCGCCGCCTGCACGACCAGTTGCTGGCGCGCGGGGCCAAGCGCAAGGAGCTGCAGATCGCCGAGGAGGTGCTGGACCCCCAGGCCCTGACCATCGGCTTCGCCAGGCGCTTCGCCACCTACAAGCGCGCCACGCTGCTGCTCTCCGACCAGGAGCGGCTGGTGAAGCTCATCTCCGACTCGTCGAAGCCGCTGCAGTTCATCTTCGCGGGCAAGGCCCACCCTCACGACAACGAGGGCAAGAAGCTCATCCAGCAGCTGGTGCAGCTCTGCGAGACCGCCGAGTGCCGCTACAGCATGGTCTTCCTGGAAGACTACGACATGGAGATCGCCTCCTACATGTACCACGGCTGCGACGTGTGGATGAACACCCCGCGCCGCCCCCTGGAGGCCTGCGGCACCTCGGGCATGAAGGCCATGTGCAACGGCGTGCTCAACTTCTCCACCCTGGACGGCTGGTGGGCCGAGGCCTGGAAGCAGGACAACCTCCTGGGCTGGGCCATCGGCCTGGGCGAGGAATACGAGGACGCCAAGTACCAGGACTTCGTGGAGTCCCAGATGCTCTACAACGCCCTGGAGAACGAGATCGTCCCCACCTTCTACGAGCGGGGCCACGGCAACCTGCCGCGCGGCTGGATCCGCAAGATGAAGGAATCGCTCAAGACCCTCGGCCCGGTGTTCACCTCCCACCGCATGGTGGAGGACTACGCCCGCGTGGCCTACGGCCCGGCCATCGAGAACTACAACCGCCTGGTCAAGGCCGACTTCGCCGCCGCCAAGGACCTGGCCCAGTGGCGCATGGAGATGATGACCAAGTGGTCCAGCCTCCAGGTGCGCAACGTCCAGGCCACGGACCCCGGCCAGGTGTTCGTGGGCGAGCCCATCGTGGTCACCGCCGAGATCAGCCTGAACGGCATCCGCCCGCAGGACGTGCGCGTGGAGGTGTACTCCGGCCCCGTGGACTACGAGGGCAAGTTCACCCAGCGCGAAACCACCATCATGCAGCCCAGCGACGCCACGCAGGACGGCTGGCAGGTGTTCCGGGGCGAGGTGATGCCCGTGGAGGCGGGGAGGTTCGGCTTCACCGTGCGCATCCTGCCGCACCACCCGCTGCTCTTGGACAGCCACTCGCTCGGGCTCATCAAGTGGGCGGACCAGGGGTAGAGGCTGGAAATCCCGGACAATACCAACCGGCGGGGGCAGCGTCCCCCGCCGGTTCTTCATTTTCAGGGCACAGGCCGTTCGCGCCATTCTTGACGGTGAGAACAATGTTCACTATTTGGAGGATGCATGGGCACGCTCCAGCGTATCGGCAAGCTGAAGATCGCCGTGTATCCAGGTGACCACGGAGTGCCCCATGCGCACGTGATCGGGCCGGGATTCAGGTGCTCCCTGGATGTGGCTACCCTGGAGGTGCTGGCCGGGAGTGCCTCGCCGAAAACCCTCGCGGTCGCCCGCGAGTGGATCGCGGCCAACCGCCATCTGGTGCTCGCCGCCTGGAAGGAGTTGAACCCATGAGCGACCGCTACCCCATCATAACCGCCGTGCAGGCCTTGGGCGGCCACACCCTCCGCGTGGATTTCGGCGCGGACGGCCAGCGCGATGTCGACAT
>JBKICO010000332.1:0-2665 GCA_046567065.1 Acidobacteriota bacterium | reverse complement strand
TGGCGCTGCCCCTGCCGTTTCTGGGCAGGCGATACGGGGTGTTCCCGGCCCTGGCCTACTTCGGCTTCTTCGCGGTGTGGCACAACGGGCTCTTCGACTTCCACCCCGACCACCTGGCCATCCCCCTGGGCTTCTGGTTTTTCTTCCGCGTCCAGGACGAGGACCCCTGGGGCGCGGCCCTGGCCGCCCTGTGCCTCTGCCTCGTCAAGGAGACCTTCGCCCTGCAGGCCGCCGTGTTCGGCGTATACCTGGCCTTCACGCGCGGCGGCGGCCCCGCCGGCATCTTCGTGTTCGCCACGGGCCTGGCCTGGTTCTGGCTGGCCACGGCCAAGCTGATCCCCTTCTTCACCATGGATACGGGCGTGGGCGTCACGGCCGGGGCCTTCGCCTGGATCGGCGGCACCTCCGTGCTGGGCAAGGCCTGGTGGGTGCTCATCCACCCCTTCGACACCCTGGGGCACGTGCTGGGCGACCCGCGCAAGCTCAAGTATCTGGCCGCGCTGTTCGGCTCCCTGGCCTTCCTGCCGCTGCTCAGCCCGGGGCCGCTGCTCACCATCCTGCCAACCCTGGCGCTCTCGCTGCTCTCCACGCGGCCAGACTACTACTCCGTCACCAACCACTACACGGCGGGCCTGGTGGCGCCGCTCATCGTGGCCTTTGCCGGGGCCCTGCCCCTGGCCACCGGCGCCGTGAACGCCCGCAGCGGCAGGCTGGACCGCTGGGCCGGTACGCTCTTCCTGGTGCTGCTGGCCGGGCACGTGCTCCTGGCGGCCTCGCCGCTCTCGGTGCCCTTCTGGCGCTCGGGCGGCTTCGGCGGCTTTTGGCCCGACGAGCGCGACACGCGCATCATCCGGGCCATGGAGAAGATCCTGCCCGACGACCCCACAAAGGTGGTCATCACCCAGAACAGCCTGAACTGGGGCAAGGCCGTCACGCGCTACTTCGCCAACAGCTTCCCCCTGGCCGTGTTCGAGCCGCACCTGGCGCAGGATTCGGGCCAGGCCACCCTGAGGGATTTCCGCCGCTTCATCCTCACGGGCATCAAGCCTGATTTTCACGTGACCAGCAGCTTGGCGGACTACGTGGCGCTCGACCTCAAACGCCCCTGGTTCGTGGTGGACCAGGGCTGCGAATGGAAGGACGGGGCCTGCCGCGACCAGGCCGTGGCCGCCGCGTTCCGCGAGAACGTGGAGCGCGTCCGGAAGGAATTCGACACCGTGCACGAGGACGACGGCTTCCTGATCCTCAAGCGGAGGGAGCCATGAGGCGCGCCCTCGCGCTGCCTGCGCTCCTGCTGGCGGCCCAGTCCCTGGCTTTGGCCCTGCCGTGCCGCGCCGCCGCGCCCGCCGAGGGCGTGGCCCTGGCCCTGCCGCCCGCGCTCTTCGGGGCGCGGATCCCGGGGGAGGGCACAGCCGTGGAAGGCGGCCTGCTGGGGCGCGTGGCCATGCGCAAGGTGAAGTATTCCCGCGTGCTGGCCCAGCGGGAGCTGCCCCTGCCCAGGAGCGGCAACGCCCCCACGGGCGCGCTCCAAGTGCTGACCCTGGCCGGGCCTGATTCCGGCCTGCGCCTGGGCGACAGCAACGAGGCCCGGCTGGACTACCTCAGCGGCGACCCGGACCATCCCGGCCGCCTGGCCTTCTGGGCCGAGCTGGCCGCCCCGGGCGGCGCGCGCTTCTTTGCTGGCGACCCCCTGGAGACCGTGGACCGCCTGACCCCGCAGTGGGCCGACGGGGCCGGGCGCGACGCCGCGGACGTGGCCGGGGCGCGCTGGCTCTCCAAGGGCCTGCGCTATCAGCTCTCGCGCCTGCTGGACCGCGAGCCCGACGAGGACTGGCGCACCTCCCAGGACGGCCTCTCCGCCTTCGTGCAGCGCCGTTTCCGCAAGGACGTCACGGACGTGGGCGCGCTGGACGTGGTGCTGCTGCGCGGCCAGGACGTGCAGGTGAACCTGGTGGTCTCCCTGAAGCCGGACGGCTCCGGCAAGACCGTGCTGGACTGGTACGCCATCCCCAAGCGCCTCTTCGACCTGGGCGACGGGCGCACCGTGCTGCGCCTGTACCTGGGCCGCCACCTGCGGGAGCTGGCCCCCGGAGCCGCGAAGGTCACGCTCAAGGAGCTGGCTCTGATGTTCTTCAAGCAGAACATCGAGGAGGTGGCCCAGGCCCGCAACGTGGAGAAGATCCTCTTCGTTCCCTCCGGGCTGGACCCGGCCTGGACCGCGGCCCACGGCCTGCCTCGGCTGCTGCCCTCCCGCGCCAGGGAGCTGTTCCAGGCCCGTGGCGAGCTGGCCGCCAACCTGGAGGCGCTTTCCGGGGCCGGGGCCGGAACGGACGCGACGATCAAGGGCTTCGGTGTGGTCCAGTCCGCCCAGGACGATTCCCAGCCTTTTTCGCTGACCCTGGAAGCCGCCCGGCTGGCCAAGGTGGCCCCCCGGCGCGACGTGCCAGCCATCCTGGCCGCCACCGAGGAGCGCTGCCGCAGCTTCGGAGCCGCCTGCGACCCTGATTCCCCCAGAGGTTACGCCTCGCAGAATCCCCTCTGGAGCCTGGATTTCCAGGCCCTGGCTGGCGGCCCCGGCGCGCAGGACGGCGCGGCCCTGCGCCCTGCGTTGGCCGATGGCCTTTTCAGGTCAACGGGCAGGCTGGGCTTCAGCGCCGCGCAGGAC
>JBKICO010000331.1:0-4100 GCA_046567065.1 Acidobacteriota bacterium | reverse complement strand
CGCTGGGCTCGTAATAGGTGCGCTCGGGAGTGATGGTCGCCTGGCGGTGGGTGTTGGGGTTCTGCCACTGGGTCTGGCGGCGGTCGGGGCTGTTCTCCAGGGCGTAGGCCGCCTGCTTGCGGTCGTAGTCGTCCCAGAGGCTGCCCAGGTAGCCGCCCACGGCCGCGCCGATGATGACGCCCGCGATGGTGCCCATCACCCGCCCGGCGGGGTCGTTGCCGCCGATGGCTCCGCCGGCCACACCGCCGGCGGCGCCGCCCGCGACCATGCCCACGTCGCGTTTGGTGATCTGGCCGTCAGGGGCGCAGGCAGCCAGCAGTTGCAGGGCCAGTGCGAACAGAACCAGCCTGGTAACGTGCTTCATTACAAACCTCCTATGAGAAACTTGCAGCTTTTAACGCCACTTCGGGCGGTTGGCTACTGAAACCGCGTTCATGTTGCCGCCATGAAAGCGAAGCGGAAAAGGATTCCAAAGGAACGAAGTTCCTTTGGCCGCCGGAGGCATCAGCCCCTCTTCCTCCCCGCTTAGGCCGGGTCCACGGTCACGGTGAACTTCTTCAAAAACATCACGGGATTGTAGCTCATCTTGGCCTTGCGCAGGCCTTCGTCTCCCAAGTCCTGCTCGCGGTTCACGTAGGCGTATTCGCGGTCCAGATGCTCCAGGAACATCTGGTTCACGGCCTGGTACACGCCCTTGAACGCGGTGTGGCCCTTCTCGAAGTGGATCACCAGCATGGAGTCGTCCAGTGCTTCGGCCACGGTGTAGGCGATCATGCGGCCCTCCACGCGGATGGCCCCGCCCAGCAGGTTGGGCAGGCGGTCCCAGTCCTTGACGACGCGGGCGATGGCCCGGTTTTCGGCCTCCAGGGTGGCGTCGCACTCGGCCTCGCGCCACTGGCACCACTCCAGCTGCATCTGGAGCACCTCCTCGATGCAGTCGGCGGAGAGGGGGCGGTAGTCGTAGTCGTAGGATTTCATGAACTGCGAGAGCAGGTTCTTCTTCTTGTGGAAGCGGTTGCCGGAGAGGGCCACCAGCTCGGGCACGGAGTACACGTAGTCCCAGTGCTCGCGGGCCTCCTCGGCGTGGACGCGCCCGGGCATGGCGGAGGTCCAGATCTCGGCCAGGGCTTCGGGCACGCGGGTGAAGGCGCCGCCCTGGGCCAGGGTGGGGCAGCGGTTCCAGTCCACGTCGCGCCAGGGACCGATGGGCGCCCAGTACATGGTATCCGGGCGGGTCTGGCGCAGCCACACGTGAGAGTCGCCGAAGGACCACTCCAGGCCGTACTCCTCGCACCAGCCCCAGAGGTTGGCGAAGGAGTAGTCCGAGGTGCGCTGCGGGCAGCCCGCCAGACGGGCGAGGTAATCCTCCCGCCTGTCGAGGGACAGTGAGACATAAGGCCTATTCACGGAAACTCCTGGGTTTTGTCATGGCGAACCTGGCCCAGTTCTTCACCCGGTAGACGGCGAGCAGGGCCGAGGCCTGGAACGCCTGGGAAACGAGCATGGAGAGCCACACGCCGTCGGCGGTGCCCCAGGCCCTCCAGCCCAGCCACCAGGCCACGGGCAGGCGCACGCACCAGATGGAGACGGCGAACACGACGAGGTTGTATACCGTGGCACCGGCTCCGGTCAAAGCACCAGCCAGAATCATGCTGGTGCAACTGAAAGGCGCGGCCACCAGGTTGTAGCGCAGGTAGGAGACGGTTTCGGCCGCTACCACGGGGTCCGGGGCCATGGCGGCGGAAAGTTGGGGCAGAAACGGCCACAGGGCGAGCGCCAACAGGCTCATGAGCCCCGTACCCAAGAGCCAGATGCGAAAGCCCATGCGTTTGGCCTCGGCCGGGTCGCCCGCGCCCAGGGAATGGCCCACCATGATGGAGGCCGTGAGGTTGAAGGCGAAGGCGGGCAGGAACACGCCCGACTCGATGCGCGCCCCGGCCGCGAAACCCGCCAGGGCCTCCACGCCGCCCGAGGGCAGCCCGCCGATGACAGCCAGCAGCACCATGTACCCAGAATGCCAGACCACCTGCATGAGCCCCGAGGGCACCGCCACCTTGGCCATGTAATACCAGGCCCGGCGCACCCAGCGCAGCGGCGGGAACATGGAGGCCTGCAGCAGGCCAGCCCGGCGCATGAGCCAGAGGTTGAGCGCCAGCCCGCCGGTGACCGAGGCGAAGGTGCTCCAGGCCACCCCGATATAGCCCATGTCCGGCAGGCCGAAGCGGCCCAGTCCCAGGCCCAGGTCCAGCCAGAAGTTCACCAGGCAGACCAGGCCCATGGAGTAGAGCGGGGCCATGACCAGCTTGTGCGCGCGCAGCACCGCGCTGGTGATGATGAACAGGTAGTTGATGGGCAGGAGCCAGAGGAACACGGTGAGGATTTCCCTGGTGGGGCCGAGCATGGGCGCGGGCACGTTGAGCAGCGCGAGGAAGCCGTCGCGCCAGGCCAGGCCACCGGCCTGGGCCACCGCGCCCAGAGCCGCGCCCGAGATCAGGCAGAGCCCGCCGTAGCGCGCGGCGCGCCTGAGCTTGCCCGCCCCCAGCGACTGCGAGAGCGCCGCCACCGAGCCGTTGGAGACGGCGATGGCCACCGTGAGGAAGACGAACAGGGCCTGGGCCACCAAGCCCATGGCCGCCTGGGCCTCCCGGCCGATGCGCCCGCACACGGCCACGTCCGCCACCCCGATGAGGAAGTTGAAGACCATCATCAGGATCTGCGGCCAGGTGAGCCGCCAGATGGAGAGGTAGGGGCGGGAAGTGTCGATGTTCACGGGGTTCAAGGCCTACGTAAGCGCGGGCGCCCGGTCAATGGGGGATCGCGCGCCGGGTGCGCCAAGAGGGGCGCGTTTGATGCGGCGAGGCCTTGTGCAGGGCTCGCAGTTATGTTAGCCGAAGCATATATGTTTTTCAGGGAATAGGTGACTTATGGATTCACCCCACGCCGTGCTGCGCCTGCACACCTGGCTTGAGGTTCCGGAAGGTATGCTTTTGGGCCTGGGCCGGGCGGAACTGCTCATGCGCATCGAGGAGACAGGCTCGCTCAACAAGGCCGCCCAGGTGATGGGCATGTCCTACCGGGCGGCCTGGGGCAGGCTCAAGGCCAGCGAGGCCATCGTGGGCGAGCCCCTGGTGGAGAAGACCCCGGGCAACAAGGGTTTCGTGCTCACCGCCCTGGGCAGGCGCCTGACCAGGGACTTCAAGGCCTGGCATGACGACGTGGAGCGCTACGCCCTGGCCCGCGCCCGTGAGACGTTCCCCTGGCCCGTCGAACCGTTCCAGAGCAAGAAGAAGGTGAGTGATGCTGAAGGATAGGCTCATCTGCGGCCTGAGCCGCGGGGAATACGTCGAACGCATCACCTGGTTCCACAACTATGCCGCCCCGGGCCTGCTGGTGGGCGGTTTCATGGTGGACGCGGCGCGGCGCAGGCTGCCCGAGGGCACGCTCTTCGAGGCCGCCTGCGAGACGACCTCCTGCCTGCCGGACGCGGTGCAGCTCTTCACCCCCTGCACCGTGGGCAACGGCTGGCTGCGCGTGCTGGACCTTGGCCGCTACGCCTTGACCCTCTACGACAAATACACCGGCGAGGGCTTCCGCGCCCACCTGGACCCGGCCCTGCTAGGCCCCTATCCCGAGATCGCGGGCTGGTTCCTCAAGCGCAGGCCCAAGGCCGAGCAGGACACCGAAGCCCTGGCGAACGAAATCTTCGAAGCCGGGGAATCTATCCTCACGGTGCGGCGGGTGCAGGTCTCGGCGGCGTACCTGGGCAAGAGCCACAAGGGCGCAATAGCCGTCTGCCCGGCCTGCGGCGAGGCCTACCCGGCCAAGCACGGCGGGCTGTGCAAGGGCTGCCTGGGCGGCTCCCCGGTGCTGCGGGCCGAGGCCGCGCCACGGCCCCAGGCGGTGCCCGTGGATCAGGCCGTGGGCAGGCGCGCCCTGCACGACATGACCGAGGTGCAGCCCGGCGTTTCCAAGGAGGCCAGCTTCCATCGCGGCCAGACCATCACCGCGGGCGACCTCTGCCGCCTGCAGCGCATGGGCCGCATGGAGGTGTTCGTGGAGGGCGAGGGCGGCCCCGGGGCCGGGTTCGTCCATGAGGATGA
>JBKICO010000330.1:0-3936 GCA_046567065.1 Acidobacteriota bacterium | reverse complement strand
GGGGAGAACAGGTGACCAAGGCCCCCGCCTGGAAGTGGGCGCTGTTCGGCCTGATTCTGTGCCTTGGCGCGGGGCTGCGCTGGAAGCTGCTGCCGCAGTCGGTCATGGACGGCTTCGACGTCTGGACATACGCGCGCATCACCTGCGAGTGGGCCCAGGGGCTCATCGCGCCCGAGGGCACCTGGTCCAAGCCGGGGTACATGCTGCTGGGGGCCGCCGCCTCCAAGCTGCTGGGCTGCGGCGAGGCGACCCTGCCCATGCTCTCCGCCACGCTGGATACGCTCAATGTGGCCCTGGTGTTCGCGGCGGCCCGGCTGGCCGGGCTGTCCTTCCTGCCCGCGTGCCTGGCCATGCTGCTCTACGCCTGCTGCCCGGCCATGGTCCTGCAGGCCCGCGACGGCCTGCCGCACATCAGCTCCATCACCTTCGTCCTGACTTCCTACTGCCTGCTGCTGCGCGGCACCCTGCTTGAGCCAGGGCGCGTGGCCGCAAGGTACCTGGCGCTCTTGCTGGGTGGTTTCGCGGGCGGCTACGCCGGGCTGTGCCACCCCACGGTGCTGCTCTGGACGGTGTTCCTGCCCGTGGTGCCCGTGGCCTGGCACCTGCTGCGCGGACGCCGGGTCGTGGCCGCCCTGGAGAGCGGCGCGCTCTACTGCCTGGGCGCGGCCCTGCCGTTCCTCGGCTTCTCGGCCCTGGTCAAGGACGAGACGGATTTCGTGCCCAAAATGGCCTCCCTGTGGCACAGCATCTTCGGCCACGGCGACGAGCAGGTCTACATCAAGCAGACCGTGAGCCTCACCTGGGACAAGCTGGCCCACTACGGGCGGGACATGCTCTACGCCCACGTGCTCACCCCGCACGTGGCTATGGCCCTGGCCGGGATGCTGGCGCTGGGCCTGCTGGCGGCGCTGCTGCTGCGGGCCAGGGGCCTGCGCTGGCGCGCCGTGCCCGCCGTCATGTTCCGCCGCCCGGAGGCGCTCTGCGGCACCGCGCTGCTCATGGCGCTGGTGTTCACGGGGCTGGTGGCGCGCATCAACGGCTTCGAACAGTGGTTCATGGGCGACAGGTTCTTCCTGCCCCTGATGCCCTTCGCCGCGCTGTTGGGCGCTGCCGCTCTGGAGGGCTCCGCCCGCGTGCTCTCCCCCTGGCTCGGCGGGCTGGCTGGCGCGGGAGCAGCCGCCGTGGCCCTGGCCGCGTTCTTCACCCTGTTCCCCGCCTACCTCTACGGGACTGCGCCCTTCTACAACTCGCTGCGCGCCGCGCTACGGGAGCAGGGCCTGCGCGTGGACGACACCAGCCGCCTGCTCGTCTTCCCGGACCGGGGCGTGAGCCCCATCTCCGTGGACCGGCAGTTCACCCGCACCGACGTGCTGACCTTCAAGCCCACGACCCTGGACGAGGCCGGATACGCCGAGTTGGACGCCTTCATCCGGGAGAAGCGCGTGGGCCTCATCCTGTACTCCCCGGTGGTCTACATCTTCATCACCGCCAGCGAGGGCCAGGCCCCGGCCACCGAATGGGAGAACCCCGAATTCCGCAGCCGGATGGAGGCCCAGGCCCGCTGGCTCCAGGGATACCTGCGTTCCCGGGGGATTGCGCCCGCATACTGCCAGGGGGAAACCGGGCATGACGGGGAGCCCGTTGTGCGGCCTGTGCGGGTGTTCTCCATCGGCAACCACGACTTCACCGCCCACCTGGACCAGCAGCGGGGCCGAGACAACGCCTTCTGCCTCTATGAAACCGGAGCGGCGAAATGACGGAAGCCTTCGCCACGAATACGGACCATCTGGTGCGCCTGTGGCTGCGCGCCGGGAGCCTGGAGCGGGCCGGGCGGGCGGACGCTGCCGCAGAAGCCTGGAAGTGTCTGGCGCTGGCCGCCAGGGACCTGCTGGCGAACGGCCCGCAGACGCCGCCGGTGCGCCGTGCGCGAGCCCTTGCCGAGGAACTCCTGGAGGAGCCCGGGCGGGCCGTGGAGGTCTCCCCGCTGCTGATCGAGGCCGTGGCGGGCCTGGACCCCGCCGGGGACGAAGGCGCGGGCCGGGACGAAGCCCGGGCGCACGGCGCGGCCGTGCGCCTGCTGCTGGGGGTGCTGTGCGCGCTGGTGCTCGGGGGCTCCGTGCTCATTTTCTCCAGGTTCTACGAACCCCGGCGCATCGCGTACACCCGCGCGGACATGGACGGCCTGGCGGCCTTCCTCGTCAAGGCGGGGCAGGGCGCGCCCAGCCTGGAGCAGCTCACCGCCAACGGCTGCAGCGAGTGTCCTTGCCGCAACCGGGGGCCGGTCGGGGCCATGCCCCGGGGCGACGTCTGCCGCGCCAACTGGGACAAGGCCCTGCGCGCGGCCTACCGCGCGGTGCACGGCGGCGAACCCGCAGGCCCCCACGGGGAGGACCTGATCCCGAGTTCGTGGAAGCGCGACGCCTGGGGCGGCCCCTACCTGCTGGACGAGAACGCCTGGACCCTGCGCTCGGCCGGGCCTGACGGCATCCCGGGCAACGCCGACGACATCGTGCTCCCGCTGCGGCCGCAATAACCGGCGGGCCGGGCTTATTCCCCCGGGTAATTCACTCCCTCACCACGCAACCCGGCGCGTCGTCCGCCCTGCGGGGCGCAACAAAAGGGCCGGCCCGGCGGCCCGGCCCTTCCATGCCTTCACCGTCCCCCTGTCGCCCGGCCCGTTCAGCCCCTTTGCGGGTTGCGGATCTTCTGGTCGGCGCCGGAGTCCTTCTTTACCATGTGCAGGTAGTCGTTGTGGGCCTTCTGCGCGAAGCGCTCCAGGATGCTTGAGAGGTCCGAGCTGGAATTGATCTCCAGGAAGCCCGGGTCGCCCAGCAGCCTGGGGCTCAGCACATAGTAGGGCGCCTCCTGGTGCGTCAGGAGTATGTCCTCTTCCTCCACCTCCACCAGTCCGGCCATGGCCTGGCGCATGAACTCCGACACCACCCGGGAGAACCGCAACTCCAGATCGTAGGTGTCTTCGCATTTCTCCAGCTTGTCCCGCAGATCGTGGCGGAAGGCGTGTTCGAGAGAAGTGAAGGACATCTGCTTGTTCATGGTCCCTCCTGGGGTTTGTTGCCGCCACGCCCGGCGGGGTGACGGGGTTTATGACCAGTATCAGGCTTACGGCCGGGGCGGGGCCATGTCAACAGTGGCCGGAAAAAGGCGGAAGCCCCCGTCCTTCCGGTACGGGGGCTTCATAAAGGGGCTCGGGCGGGTTTCTAGTTGCCCTGCATGAGCAGCAGTTGGCTGGCCGCGCCGGAGAAGCGCAGGGGCCAGGTCTGCGAGGCGAAGACGTTGATGCGCGGGCGATAGCCCTCGTCGGGGCAGGCGGTCTGCACGGACACACCGCCGGTGGTCAGCCGCCCCTGGATGGCTGGCACGCTCTCGGAGGGGGCGCGCTGGCGCATGAGCGTCCAGGTTCCGGTCACGTGCGGCGTGGCCATGGAGGTGCCGTTCCAGGCCTCGTAACTGGTGTTGGAATCCCCCGTGGAGGAGGTGATGGAGGAGCCCGGAGCCCAGAAATCCAACATGTCGGGGGCCCAGTTGTTGTACGAAGCCTCGAGGTCCCCCTTGGTCACCGCGCCTACGGTGATGGCCGTGGAGATGCAGCCCGGTGCGCCCACGCCGTCGCAGTAGCCATTGTTGCCCGAGGCGATGCAGGTGGCGATGTTCACGGCGGCTAGGTTGTCGATGGCGGCCTTGCGGATGTCACCGTCGCAGGGCAAGGCGTATTGCCCGCTGCCCAGGCTCATGTTCACCGCGCCGATTTTGTATGTGTTGCGCAGGGAGTAGACGTACCCCAGGCCCAGAATCTGATCCGAGGTATAGGACCGGACATCCGACGAGGCCGTGAAGATCGAGAAGATGTTCACCGCGATGATGCTGGCGTCCTTGGCGATGCCGGAGAGCGTGCCGTCCGGCTTCCTGCCGGCGGCG
>JBKICO010000329.1:0-5001 GCA_046567065.1 Acidobacteriota bacterium | reverse complement strand
AAGTAACAAGGGCGCCCATTGCCTCCGTTGGGAACTTTCCCATTGACTAGGACTTCCTTCGGATGCTTAACAGTTGAATTGATTACTCTGTGGCGGACGGCAACCGCCGGACACCGGAAACGGAGGAGGACCCGGGCTCGCCATGACGGGGCAGCCGCTCCTCCACGACACATGGGCATGGGCCCCGCTCGTCCGGACGGGTGCCGATTCGTGCTGGTCTGGGCAAGGCCCCGGCGGGCAACCGCCCTCGGGCCGCCTCCCGCCCAGGCGGCGACAAGGGGGAAGTGTGCAGGAACCCATCGCGTCCCGATTCATGGACTCCGTGCGGGGGCTGATGCAGCGCGTGGCCGGGCCGGCCCGGGGCAATCCCGGCCGCCGCCTGTTCCTGGCGCTGGCCGCCCTGGCTCCGCTCGGGGCCGCCGTCAGAGCCGAGGCAGGCAAGCAGGGGCATGCGGCGCACGGCGGCCCGCTGTTTCCCTGGCGCAACCCCGCCATAGCGCTCACTCCGCCCCCGCCCCTGACCGGCAAGGGGACCGGGGAGGTGCACACCCCGCACATCCCCACCCTGGGCCATGAGACGGACGGCGGGGTCAAGGTGTTCCGCCTGACCGCCCAGCCCGTGGAGCGCCTGATCCTGGACGGGCCGCCAGCGCCCGGCTCCCTCTGGGAGCGCTGGCATACGGCCAAGGGAGCCATGCACGGCATGGACATCCCCAAGAAGGTGAGGATCTGGGGGTTCAACGGTTCCGTGCCCGGCCCGGCCATCGAGGTTGTCCAGGGCGACCGGGTGCGCATCGTGGTGAAGAACGAGCTGCCCGAACCCACCAGCATCCACTGGCACGGGCTGGAAGTGCCCAACAACCAGGACGGCGTGGGCGGGCTCACCCAGAAGCCCATCATGCCCGGGGAGACCTACACCTACGAGTTCGCTGTCCACCAGACCGGCACGTTCATGTACCACTCCTCCTTCAACGAGAAGAAGCAGGTGGGCATGGGCCTGGGCGGGTTCTTCATCATCCACCCGGCGGACGGCTCCCGCCGCGTGGACCGCGACATCGCCATCCTGCTGCAGGAGTGGTTCTTCCTGCCGGGCAACGAATACGTGGACGTCACCTCCACGGACCCCAACTGGTTCACCATGAACGGCAAGGCCGCGCCCTCCACCGAGGTGCTCACCGCCGTGGCGGGGGAGAAGATCCGCCTGCGCTTCGCCAACCTCTCCAACCTGCACTCCCACCCCATCCACCTGCACGGCGTCACCTGGCGGGTCACCGGAACGGAGGGCGGCCCCATACCGGAATCGGCCCAGTGGCCGGGAAACACCGTGGACGTGCCGCCGGGGGCGGTCCGCGACGTGGAGTTCAGCTTCACCAATCCCGGCTATTGGCACATGCACTGCCACAAGCTGCACCACGTGGTGAACGCCCACGCCCCGGTGCCCATGGGCGTCATGCCCATGGGCGGCATGACCATGATCTTCGACGTGCGGGACAGCCACGGGGCGGCCCCGGCCGCTCCACCGGACCAGGGCCATATGGGGCACGGGACTCACTCCGCGCCCGCCGCCCCTGACAAGAACCACGGCGGACACGGGGGAGGGCAATAACATGCGCGCGACGCTCATCCCATGTCTTCTGGGACTCTGTGTCCTGGCGGCCGGTGGCTGCGCCCGGGTGCAGCCGGAAAGATCCTTCGGCAAGGTCTCCGACATCGCCCAGGCCCGGCTCGACCAGCGCCCCCTCTGGGTGCGCACCGCCGAGGACGGGGCCGCCGTCCAGGCGGAGGTCCAGGCCATCCTGTCGCGCGGGGTGACCCAGCGCGACGCCGTGCGCCTGGCCCTGGTGAACAACCCCGGGGTACAGGCCCGCTTCGAGGAGATCGGCGCGGCCCAGGCCGATGTGGTCCAGGCCGGGCTGCCCCGCAACCCTTCCCTCTCGATCCTGTTCGGCTTCCCCCTGTTCTCCGGCGGCCCTCTGGCCTCCCTGGCGGCCCAGGCCGCGATCTCCATATCTGACCTGGCCGAAATCAAGGACCGCACGGCCAAGGCCCAGGCCGAGCTGGAGCGCGAGGTGCTCCTGGTAGGGCACGAGGCCATGACCGCCGCCCGCGAGGCCAGGCTGGCCTGGCTGGAGCTGGCGTATGCCCGCAGGGCCGAGAAGCTGGCTTCGGACGTAGCTGCCCAGGCCGGGAAGCTCTCCGCCGCCTCGAGGCAGTACCGGAGCTTCGGCCTGGCCGACGACACCCGGGTGGCGGCCCTTGAAGCCGGGGCGGCCAGGGCCGGGTTGGAGGTGGCCGGGCTCAGGGCGAGGGCCGGGGTGGCCAAGGCCCGGCTGTTCCGGGTCATGGGCCTGGCGGAAGGCCAGGATTTCGACATCGCGGGCCAGGTTCCGGAAGAGCCGGTCCCCCTGCCCGACCCGGCCCAGGCCGTCCGTTACGCCCAGGACAACAACCTCAAGGTCCAGGCGGCGCGGTACGCCATCCAGGCCGCCCGAAGCGGCGCGGAGCTCGAGAAAGTGCGCTGGCTCAAGGATTTCGAGGTGGGCGCGGGCTACGACTACGACATCGAGGGCAACCGGACCATGGGGCCGGGCGCGTCCCTCAAGCTGCCGCTCTTCGACCAGAACCAGGCCCAGCGGGCCAAGGCGGCCTTCCGCCTGCGCCAGGCAGAGCGTCTGGCGCAGGAGGCCGGGGCCGAAGCCCGGGAGGAGGCCCTGCGCGCCCTGGAGGATGCCGGTTTGGCCAAGGCCCGGGCCGAGGCCCTGGCGGCGCATGTGCTCCCCCCGGCCGGACGTGCAGCCGCCTGGGCCGGCAAGTACGCCCAGGCCATGCAGATATCGGACCTGACCGCGCTGGAGGCCCAATTGGAGCTCTTGAAGACAAGGTTGGAGCACAACCGGGCGCTCCTGGAGGAGCAGGAGGCCTTGATCCGGCTGGAATACGCCCTGGGCGGGCCGGTGCGGTCACCGGGGCGGTGAGCCCCGGCGCACCCTGTGCGGAAGCTACGGAGCCGCGGTCTGCTGGCAGGCTGCCACCTGCTCCTTGGCGAACCAGACCAGCGCGCCCGTGGAGCCCTTGGCCGAATATTCCATCATGATGGAGACGTCCCCGGCTTCGAAGCGCCAGGAGCGGTCCCCCTGCAGGTTCTCGGGGCTCTCCAGGGGCGCGCCATGGAGGTCGGTGAGCCTGCCGAGCAGGGTCAGGTGGTTTATCTGCCCGTCGTAGCGGGTCAGCACCCCCGCCAGCTTGTCCTTGCAGAACACGTAGACGATCTCGCGCACGATCACGCCCTGCACGTTCATGTTCTCGTCGGGCACGGTGTAGTAGCGCAGATTGCCGCTCTCCTCCCGCAGTTCCGGTTCCGTGAGCGCGGAAAGCGGCGCGCCCCAGGCCAGGCCCCGGAAGCCCTCTCCGGACTGGGCCTTCTTCTTGGAGGGCTTTGCGCCGTCCTGGGCCTTGGAGGCCTTGCCCTCGGACTTGCCGGATTTTCCGGACTTCTTGGACTTCTTCGAGTCCTTGGAGTCCTTCGAATCCTTGGAGTCCTTCGAATCCTTGGATTTGGACTTCGATTTTGACTGTGACTGGGACTGCTGCTGGGACTTGCTGGACGAATCCTGGGCCAGGGCGTCGGCGGCGGGCGCGGTCAGAGCCAGGCACAGGCCGAGCGCGAGCACCAGGCGGACGGTGCGGGTGAGCGTTTTCATGCCGCCTGGATAAAGAAAGCCCGGCCCCGCATCAAGGGTTCCGGGCTCCTAAAAGCGCATTCTTGCAATGTGGTAACGCGTCCTGGCTCAGACGGCCTTGTCCAGCACGCCCTTGGCCATCTTGCGCAGCCCTTCCGAGAGCTTGACGATCTCGTCCCGGGGGATCTTCATGATCACCTTGCGCTCGTCCTTGTCCATGACCTCCACCTGCACGTCCTTGCTGCCTTCCAGCAGCTTGAAGTGCAGGTTGACGCCCTTGTCCTTGAAGTAGTTCTGGGCCTGAGAGAGCACCTGCTTAGCGTCGGGCTGCGCGGCCTGCGGCTGCGCCGCCTGGACTGGCTCCCCTTCGCGGGCGGCCTGCTTCGCCTGCCCCGCCTGGATGCCAGCAGCGTCCTGAAGCCTTGCCGGTTCGGGATGCTTCGCCGCCGGAGCGCGCTCCGCGTCCCCCGCCGCAACCGCCGCGTCCTTGGGCTGATCGATGGCTTTGATGTTCATGTCCCACCCCTCCCTGGATGAAACCATACATTCCCGGTTTCCTGCGGCTCCTTATCGGTCTTGACGGGGGAAACTTTAGGGGGAAATTTCAAACTCCTTCGGGAACCCACACGGCGGAGGCCGCATCGCCCAGGGCCACGGCCCTGCCGTCCAAGTAGCAGGCCCCCACCCAGGCGCAGACCGCCGCGTCGAGCATGTCCTCCCAGGCCTTGAGCCGCCAGCCCTCCGGCGGCGGCAGCACCCCGGGTTCGATGACCATCCGCCCGGCCAGGGCCTCCCGGATGCGCGCCCAGACATCCAGCAGCATTTCCACGCGCTCCCGCCTCGGCCTGCCCGGCCAGTACGTTGTGGTCTTGCCAGACTTGTAGGGCAGGCGCATGCGCTCGCCCGTGAGCGCGAGCAGGGCCGGATGCGGGTAGACCTCCAGCAGGTCGCGCCCCGTGAGCGCGCTCCCGGCCACGGCCACATGATAGCCCTGAGCCTCCAGGCCCCGGCTGAAATTCTCGCCCAACGCGCCCGGGCGCTCCCGCGTGGGGCTGTGCGTGGCGCACTTGCGGCCCCCGAAGGCCCGGGCCACGGCGTTGTCGGCCTGCCTGCGCCCCGTGACCCGGCCATGGGGCACGATGGGCATGTCCACGGCGATGCACTGCGGCTCCACCCCGGCCAGTTCGCGGCAGCGCGCCAGCAGGGTCAGGGGGTCCGGGGCCTGGGCAGTGCGGCCCCGCGCGTCCGATGGACAAGGCGTGACTTCCGGCGTGGTTCCCGGCCCGGTTTCCGTCTCTCCACCAGCTCTTGTTCCGGTTTC
>JBKICO010000328.1:0-3003 GCA_046567065.1 Acidobacteriota bacterium | reverse complement strand
CTTCGTGCTGAACTCCAACTGGACCCTGGCCGACATGGAAGCACTGCGCGCCGCCGCCTTCAAGCGCGCCGTGGTCGCCAAGAAGCTGAAGTTCTACAACATCGACGCGGTCAAGATCGCGCAGTCCGTGGGCCTGGGCGGCCGCATCAACATGATCATGCAGACCGCCTTCTTCAAGCTGTCGGGCGTGCTGCCCTTCGAGAAGGCCGTGGAGCTGCTCAAGAAGTCCATCCAGAAGGCCTACGGCCGCAAGGGCGAGAAGATCGTCCAGATGAACATCGACGCCGTGGACCAGTGCGTGGCCAACCTGGAGGAAGTGAAGTACCCCGCCTCCTGGGCTGACGCCGCCGACGCCGCCAAGGGCGCCGAGACCGCTCCCGACTACATCACCAAGATCGCCCGCCCCGTGCTGGCCCAGCAGGGCGACTCCCTGCCCGTCTCCCTGTTCGACCCCGCAGGCGTGACCCCGGTGGGCACCTCCCGCTTCGAGAAGCGCGGCGTGGCCATCAACGTGCCCGTGTGGATCAAGGAAAACTGCATCCAGTGCAACCAGTGCGCCTTCGTCTGCCCGCACTCCGCCATCGTCTCCGCCCTGGTGAACGATGAGGAGAAGATGCGCGCCCCCGCCACCTTCGAGACCCTGCCCGCCACCGGCAAGGAGCTCAAGGGCCTGGGCTTCCGCATCCAGATCAACACCCTGGACTGCTACGGCTGCGGCAACTGCGCGGACATCTGCCCCTCCAAGAAGAAGGCCCTGGAGATGGTCGCCATCGAGACCCAGACCGCGACTGAAGTGCCCAACTTCGAGTTCTGCGAGACCATCTCCGTCAAGGACGAGCTGATGAGCCGCTCCAGCGTGAAGGGCTCCCAGTTCCAGACCCCGCTGATGGAGTTCTCCGGCGCCTGCTCCGGCTGCGGCGAGACCCCGTACGTGCGCGTGCTGACCCAGATGTTCGGCGAGCGCATGATCATCGCCAACGCCACCGGCTGCTCCTCCATCTGGGCCGGTTCCGCCCCCACCACCCCCTACTGCGCCAACAAGAACGGCCACGGCCCGGCTTGGGGCAACTCCCTGTTCGAGGACTGCGCCGAGTTCGGCTTCGGCATCGGCTTCGCCGTGGCCCAGCGCCGCGAGCTGCTCAAGGACAAGATCGTCGCCGCCATGGCCGAACCCCTGGCCGACGACCTGAAAGCCGCCTTCACCGGCTGGCTGGACGGCTACATGGACGCCGACAAGTCCGCCCTGTTCGCCAAGCAGATCAAGTGCCTGCTGGGCTCCTGCGCCGACAAGTCCGCCACCCTGAAGGCCATCGAGGCCGACGCCGACATGCTGGTCAAGAAGTCGGTGTGGTGCTTCGGCGGCGACGGCTGGGCCTACGACATCGGCTTCGGCGGCCTTGACCACGTCATCGCCTCCGGCGAGGACGTCAACATCCTGGTGATGGATACCGAAGTGTACTCCAACACCGGCGGCCAGGCCTCCAAGGCCACTCCCACGGGCGCCATCGCCAAGTTCGCGGCCGCAGGCAAGCGCACCCGCAAGAAGGACCTTGCCCGCATCGCCATGACCTACGGCAACGTCTACGTGGCCTCCGTGTCCATGGGCTACAACAAGCAGCAGTTGATGAAGGCCTTCGCCGAGGCCGAGGCCTACCCCGGCCCCTCCATCATCATCGCCTACGCCCCCTGCATCAACCAGGGCATCAAGCGCGGCATGGGCAAGACCCAGGAAGAAGAGCGCCTGGCCACCGTTTCCGGCTACTGGCCTACCTTCCGCTACAACCCCATGCTGAAAGCCGAGGGCAAGAACCCCTTGACCATCGACTCCAAGACCCCTGACGGCACCGTCGGCGACTTCATCATGGGCGAGAACCGCTTCGCCGCCCTGGACAAGATGATCCCCGACACCGCCAAGCAGCTCCGCACCACCCTGGAGAGCGACGTGATCGACCGCTGGGTCCAGCTCTGCGCCCTGGCTGGCGTCGACTCCGGCATCGAGGCCGCCAAGGCCGCCGATGCCGCCGCCGTTGCCACCGGTTTCGAAGGCTGCACCCTGAGCGCCACCGCCGAGCACACCAGCGGCAGCGGTGAGCCCTGCGACGACGGCCGCGCCGGCAAATAACCCCGCATCCAAACCCGCCCCGGGCGGCCGCAAGGCCGCCCCGGGGCTCATATTTCCTGAATTTCCTGCCGCCCATCCCGGCAGGATGCCCCGCACAGCGCAATGCTGTCGCCCCCGGGACCGGCTGGTACAAGACTCGCGGCATCGCCCCACCACAACCCCGCCCTACCCGTCGTGAGTCTATCCACGCTGCCCACACACCGGCCGGTCCTACCGAGCGGGGGGAAGAGCCCTCTCCCCCCGCTCTTCTTTTTGGGTCCGGCTACGGTGTTCCAGCCTTGCCGGGTTTCCGCTAAAGTCCCCCCGCGGCGACCGCCGCCAGGGGGATAAGACCGTGAAGTTGCTTGCCTGCGTCCTGCTCTGCCTTATTCTGGCCGCCACGCCCGCCGCCGCCAAGTTCGTGTCTCCGCTGCAACTCCTCGAACAGCTCGATTCCGGTGAATGCACGAAGGAAAGCATGGCCCGGGGCTATATCCTGGGCGTGTACGACAGCTTCGAAGGCACGCTCTACGCCCAGCACGAAAACCTCTCCGAAACCGAACTGATGCGCATCGTGGAGCACTATCTGCGCACAGCGGCCAAGGAGACGACCTTTTCCGCGCAGGTGCTCATCATGCAGGCCCTGGAGGCCCACTTCAAAGCCAAGGAGGGGCCGTACTCCGTGCAGCCCTAGCAATCTGTTGCGAAATGCCCACTGACTGCGCCGTTTCGAAAAGGGCAACCCCTCGCGATTGCCAGGTACGCGTCGACCTTGACTGTTTCTTGCTCCTTGCCAGCGCGTGTTTTGAACAGGTGCAGAAATCGATTCATGCAACTGGCTCCTGGGCATCCCGCATCCCGTCGCGGCTGACGGGTTGCGGCTTTGCGGGCGCGCCCGACTC
>JBKICO010000327.1:0-2600 GCA_046567065.1 Acidobacteriota bacterium | reverse complement strand
GAGCGAGGGCATGGCCCCGAGGCAGCCGACGTCGATTCCCAGGAGGAAGCCGAGGCGCTTCAGCGCGATGAAACCCTCGACGCCGGTCATGCCCAGGTCGCGGCAGTGCCCATCGGGGAAGAACAGGCAGAGGTTGCGGGTTCCGATGCCCATGGACTGGGCTTTGGCGGCCAGGCCGAGAATTTGACGCCTGTCGGCGAGCGTGGCGGCGGGCAGGGGCAGGCAGATGAAGGCCCCGCGGTCCAGGACGGGGCGGGCCGATTGCACGGCCATCCCCAGAAGATCGGCAGGGTTCGGGGTTGCCGGATGCGGAGGGTGTACCTCCACGTCGACAGCCTTGAGCGACCCGTCGCCCAGATCCACGAGGGGGAGCAGGGTGACGGGGGCGTGGCGGGCGGAATCCGCGGTTATGTATGGTGTCAGGAACATTCCGATTACTCAGCAAGTTACATGCCTGAATCAAATCTACTGTGTTTTTGAGCTTGTGTAAACAATTATGCAACCTTCCTGGTTGTGTCGGTCCTGAAAGCAGGCGCAACGAGTCCCGAAAAGTGGACGCGGTCCTTTTTTGAGGATGCGAGGGGTGCTTCACCATGGAGGAGGAATGGAGTAGGGGGCGGGGATGCGTTTTTTCATTCAGACCCTCGGCTGCAAGATCAACCAGTACGAGTCCCAGTCCCTGCGGGAGTCCTGGGCGGCGCGCGGCTGGAGCGAGGCGGAATCCCCCGCGCAGGCGGCGCTGGTGTTGGTGCACACCTGCGCCGTGACCTCGGGCGCGGTGGCCGACAGCAGGGGCGCGGTGCGGCGCATGGGGCGCGAGGCCCCGGAGGCCGCCATCCTGGTGGCCGGGTGCGCCGCACAGGTGGAGCCGGAGATGTTCAGGCCCCTGCCCGGCGTGGCGGCAGTTGTGCCCCAGGCGGCCAAGCCGGGCCTGGCCCGCTGGCCCGAGCCCTGCGAGGCCGCGCCCTCGCGCGCCTGGCCCGAGTTCTCCATCGCTGGCTTCAAACGCTCCAGGCCCGTGCTCAAGGTGCAGGACGGCTGCTCGCACGGTTGCACCTACTGCATCGTGCCCCGGGCGCGGGGCGGGTCGCGCTCCCGCCCGTTCGGCCTGATTCTCGCGGAAGCCTGCGCCCTGTTCGCCGCCGGGCACCGCGAGGTGGTGCTCTCGGGCATCAACCTCGGGCAGTTCGCCACGGAGGACGGCGGCGACTTCTGGGACATGCTCGCGGCCCTGGAGCGCGGCCTCGCGCCGCAATGGGCCGGGCGGGCGCGGCTGCGCCTCTCCTCCCTGGACCCGGGGATGCTGGGGCCGAAGGCCCTGGACGTTCTCGCGGGTTCCTCCATGACCTGCCCCCACCTGCACCTCTCCATGCAGAGCGCGTCCGAGCCCGTGCTTGCGGCCATGGGCCGGGCCCATTACGGGGCCGAGGGCGTTCTGCGCTTCCTGGACGAACTGCGCGGCGTCTGGCCTGTCGCGGCCCTGGGGGCGGACCTGCTCACCGGCTTCCCCGGGGAGGACGACGCGGCTTTCCGGCAGACCCTGGAGTTCATGGCGCGGGCGGGCCTGAGCTACGCCCACGTGTTCCCCTATTCGCGCAGGCCGGGCACTGTGGCGGCCAAGGCTCCGGGACAGTTGCCCCTGGATGTCAAGAAGGAGCGCGCCGCCGCCCTGCGGGCCGAGGCCGCGCGCCTGGAGGCCGCCTTCGCCGAGCGGCTCGCGTCGCTTCCCAGGCTGGAGCTCGCCCTGGAGAAGGCCGACCCGCCGGGGGGCTTGTGCGAGTATTATGTGGAGTGCCGGGTGGAGAACATGCCCGGGGGCACGGAGCCGCAGGGCCTGCTGGCCGTGAGGCCCCTGGGCCTGGGCGAGGGGGGCGCGCTGCGGTGCGAGCCGCTGTGCGACCCCACAGAGGCCCTTTACGAGCCCGGCGAGTCGCGTTAGCTGTCTTGTTTCCCGGCGACCGCCGGACTCGTCACCGATATGCGCCACGGCACCCGCCTGGCGACCACGACTTCCGAGAGAGACACATGACCAAAAGCATGACCGGCTTCGGCCGCAGCATCACCGACAATCCCTTCGCCAACGTGGTCTGGGAGGCCCGCTCCGTCAACAGCCGCTACCTGGACCTCAAGTGGCGCCTGCCGCTGTTCCTGCGCGCCCACGAGTCCGAGCTGGAGCGCGTGGTGCGCCGCTATGTGGAGCGCGGCCGCCTGGAGGTGGTCTGCAATTTCCAGGCGCACAAGGCCGAGGCCCTGGATTTCAGCCTGAACAAGCCCATGGCCATGGCCATGCTGCAGAGCGTGTCCGAGCTGGCGGCGGAGATGGGCCAGAGCTTCGCCCCCGACTTCACCCGGCTCATGACCATCTCCTCCCTGTGGCAGGAAGGGCTCAAGGACGCCCCGGAGGAGCTGATGGAGGCCCTGGTGGCGGGGCTGGAGAAAGCCCTGGAGGACCACGCCGCCTCCCGCCAGCACGAAGGCGAGCTGATGGCGGCGGACATCCTGCGCAGGCTGGACAGGCTGGCCGCCTGGCACGCCGAGATCAAGCTGCAGGCCCCCCGCGTGAAGGAGGAGAAGTTCCAGGCCCTGCGCACCAGGCTCAC
>JBKICO010000326.1:0-3248 GCA_046567065.1 Acidobacteriota bacterium | reverse complement strand
CCCTGCTCGCCCTGCTCGCCCTGCTCGCCCTGCACACTCCACTCGACCTGAACGTCTGACCTCCTTGACCAGCCTGACCGGCCATTTCGACCTGATCACCTTGCCCAGACTGGCCGGCATAGCCGCACGCAGCCTTCCCAGCACGGCACTGCCCCCCTCACGGATCTGTCCCGCCCCAGGCACCCGGCAGCAAACCCGCGCCCATCGTGGCCCACCCGCCCCTGCGTCTACGGCCGAGGGGAGGCCAGGGCGGTCCCGGAATAGACCATGTCGTCCCTGCTGGATTTCACTGCGGACCTGACCACCGTCCATCTCCTTGCCCCGTCATGGGCATGTGACTTTTCTCCCCGCCCTTCGTTGACATTGAAAATCATTTTCAGCATGGACTACCTGCGCCTCGCATCGCGCCGAGCCGACACCGCGCGTTCCCGTCGCGGGCTGGCGCGCGCAAGCAGTCGCAAGTCGATATCGAGCTGGATTTGGCCGCCCTTCGATGCCCCCGCTACCGAGGGCATCCTGCGTCATCCTGGAAAGCGCAGCCGGGAGTCGGAGCAGCTCGCGAGGCATCGGAATGGAGATGCCTCCATCATGAACACCACAACACGGAGGAAGAAATGAAAGTGAGAGGATTCATGGCCCTGGCCCTGCTGGCGGGGGCGCTCCTGCTCGGGGGGGCAGCCCAGGCCGCTACGGAAGTCAAAATGACCGGCGACGTTCGCGTTCACGGCAACTGGTTCGGCAAAACCAACTACACCGGCTGGAACGGGGACGGCAGCCAGACGGGCGACCCGTTCACCGTGTGGGAGCGTTTCCGGCTGCGTACGGACTTCATAGCCAACGAGGACCTGAAGTTCCGCTTTGGCATCCGCGTGAACAACGGCGTATGGGGCGACGGCACCTTCAAGGTGGACAACCCCGCCGTGGTCATCGACATCTACCAGGCCTACCTGCAGTTCAAGTTACCCGGCACGGACGTGGAGTTCACGGTTGGCCGCCAGCCTTTCACCGTGGCGCACAGCACCTTCTTCGGGGGCAGCTCCATCGTGCTGGATAGCGAAGCGGCGGCGGCCATGGTCAGCCTGCCCCTTATCAAGGACACCCTGTCCCTGACCGGCGGCTTCCTGCGCCTGCTGGACTCCAACAAGGATTTCGACCCGACCACCAGCCAAGTGCCCGACGAGTTCGACGGCTACTACTTGAGCCTGCCCGTGACCGTGGAAGGCTTCAGCGCCACCCCCTGGGCCCTGCTGGCCGTGGCCGGGCGCGACGCCGACTACTCCGGCACCGGCGTGGGCGGCGGCGGCCTCTACACCAACAACCTGGCCCAGACCCTGTTCTCTGCTGGTCAATACGCCCTGGAGCCCTTCGGCGTGCGCAACGCCCAGAACATGTTCCTCTGGGCAGGCGGCGCGTTCGAGGTGACCGCCCTGGACCCCTTCAAGTTCTACGCCGACCTGATCTACGGGGGCGGCAACCTCTCCGACAGGGCTCACAACAAGCGCCAGGGCTGGTTCCTGGATTTCGCTGCCGAGTACACCGGCTTTGACGCGCTGACCCCGCAGGTGGCCTTCTGGTGGTCCACCGGTGAGGACGATTCGCTGCGCAACGGCTCGGAGCGCATGCCCCAAATCGTCTCCGCCTGGGGGCCCAGCACGTCCTTCCTCTTCGACACGGATCAGGCCTTCGTGAACAACACCATGGGCGTCAACGCGGTGGGTACCTGGGGTTTCTCCGCCTCGCTCAACTCCGTGAGCTTCCTGCCTGAACTCAAGCACCGCCTGACCTTCGCCTACGCCCACGGCACCAACTCGGCCAAGGGCCTGCGCGCGGCCAACGCTCTGCTCGGCGCGGGTACCTACTACCAAATGGGCCGCGACCTGGCAGATTCCGAATACGTTCTCGGCGTCAACCTGGACAACACCTACAACATCTATGAAAACCTGGCCCTGATGGCCAATCTGGGTTGGTCCCACGGGGAGTTCGACTCTTCGGTGTGGGGCAGGCGTTTCGTGAACCAGGCCAGAAGCGGCGACGCCTTCCTGGTAGCGGTGGGCCTGCAGTACAAGTTCTAGGTCCAGTTGCGAACTGATCCATCGAGCGGCCGGGGCCTGTGCCCCGACCGCTTTTTGCGTTGCGGCACGCTTGCCCGGTGAGCCGGGGCTCAGATGGCTAGCAGCATTCCGCTTGCACGACGAATTGGAGTTTGGATGATAAGCGGCACCCTGCTCGCCTGGTGAGCCATGTTTCAGGAGTCAAGCGGCACCCTGTTTGCCTGTTGCGGACCGCCCCGGAATCCCTTGTATCGCACCTGCGCCCCAAACCGGGGGGAGGCGCGCATGGGCCGCGACGTCGTGAGCCAGGCGCATTCCAGGTGGTCGCCAGCGCCTTGGCCGCCGTCTGAAAAACCGGAAACGAGGCTTTCATCCGAAAAAACAGACGGCTCGCAGGTGGCGCGCAACTGTCGCACAATTGCGCTTAAACAGTCGCTCTGATTGGATAACAGCTCCAATCCGGCTTTTTGGACGTCATGGCTCGCCCTGGCAGGCTTTGTGCGTAAAACTCTTGAATTACACATTAAGTTGCGTTAGTCACGCTTGGCACGAAAGTTGTTAATGCACTGCGACCGAATTCCTCCCTGACCGGGGAGAACACCGCAACTATTTATCACCGGGAGAAGATTCGATGGTCAGCGCATCGCTCAAGCAAACTCTCGCCTCCTACGTCGGCGCCGATAACGTCATGGACGCCGAGGCGGACAAGCATTCTTATTCCTACGACGCCGCGGTCCTCGACCCCGTGCTGCCCTCCGTGGTGGTCCGCCCCACCGAGATGGAAGCCGTGGGCAAGATCGTGAAGCTCTGCAATGACAACGGGCTGCCCCTCACCGTTCGCGGAGCTGGCACCAACCTTTCCGGCGGCACCATCCCCAGCAAGGGTGGCGTCGTCCTGCTGACCAACGCCCTCGACAAGATCCTGGAGATCAACGAGGAGGACATGTACGCGGTCGTGCAGACCGGCGCCATCACCGCCAAGTTCGCCGCCGCCGTGGCCGCCAAGGGCCTGTTCTACCCCCCCGATCCGGGCAGCCAGGCGGCCTCCACCCTGGGCGGCAACGTGGCCGAGAACGCCGGCGGCCTGCGCGGCCTGAAGTACGGAGTCACCAAAGACTACGTCATGGGCGTGAATTTCTTCGATAACGAAGGCAACTACTGCAAGTCCGGCTCCAAGACGGTCAAGTGCGTCACCGG
>JBKICO010000325.1:0-4604 GCA_046567065.1 Acidobacteriota bacterium | reverse complement strand
GCCCAGGGCCGGTATTTGTCCCGAGCCCCGGCGCCGTAGTGGCGGGAGCTCCCGGTGCGGCGTTCATCGAGCCCATCTTCATGAGCGCATCCATCCCCGGGTTCGGGCCGGGGGCGGGTTTGGCGGGTGCGCCTCCGGGTGGCGCGGCCGGCGCTTGCGTCCCCTGTGCGGCCAACGCCGTGACTGCCACCCAGAGAAACAATAGAGCACAGCATGCCGTTGTGACGCGTTTACTTGAGATACTCATGGTGATCTCCTGTTGATTTTGTTTGACCATATCATGGCTGATATGGAGTTGGCAAAGATTGGTGCTGTTCGTGTGTTGCGGTCGGATAATCGGACCACAAAAGGAGGGAATCAGCGGCGCGTCCGCCCGCTGGCCACTCCCCGAGGAGGTCGGGCGGCTCTTCATGTGCTGTTGTTGGAAAAATCCGGTATGGAATTGGTTGGTTGCCGGTGCTGTCCATCCGTATCCCAATGCTGGAGGCGAGGTATGGAAAATTTACATGATCGATCGGCGCAGCTTCGGCAGGTGCTGATGTTGATTTTATAATGCAAAAACTGACATCACCTCTTGCGGCAGCTTCCGCTGTTTGGTTATAGAAAGTGCCTAGTAGCCTTTCCATGGCGGCCAGCGGCAGCCGGTTCATCGCTGCCCTTCCCCGGCAGGGCAGGGCAGCAACGGCAAGCCGCCTCATCAATATCCACCAGAAGTCAACCCTTTCAGGAGGTGATCAAATGCGCTGCAAAACAATGCTGTACACAGCCTTGTTGGCCTGCTGCCTGCTTACCGCCTTGCCCGCCGCCGCCCAGACGAACATGCCCGCCCAGGGCGGCATGCACGGCCAACAGGCCCCCGCGCCGGCCCAGGGCGGCATGCACGGCCACGGCGACATGGCAGGCCAGGACGACATGGCGGCCATGGCCCCCGACGTCAAAGCCCATCCTTCCTGCCCGCTGTGCGGCATGAACAGGGGCAAATTCGCGCATTCGCGCATGCTGCTGGAATACGAGGACCGGACTTCCTACGGGGCCTGCTCCCTGCATTGCGCCGTGTTGGAGATGGCCGTGAGCCTGGACAAGGCTCCGACCAGGATCCTGGTGGGCGATTACGGCACCAAAAAGCTCATCGACGCGGAGAAGGCCTATTGGGTCCTCGGCGGCGACCAGATGGGCGTTATGAGCAAGCGGGCCAAGTGGGCCTTCGAGGACAAGGCCGCGGCCGAGGCTTACATCAAGCAGCATGGCGGCCAGTTGGCCGATTTCGACACCGTCATCAAGGCAGCCTTCGAGGATATGGCCGCAGACACCAAGATGATTCGCGAACGCCGCAAGGCCATGAAGGCCAAACAGGCTTCCTGAGCGTTCACAAATCGTATGTCTGAATGGAGCCCGGGTTGCCGCCCGGGCTCTTTTTTTGCGGGCACCCCCTGTCCTGCCCGGCCAGCATCCGAATCGGGCCCGCGCGGCGTCATCCGGCCGAGCCCGCCGCGTCCGGCCCGCCCATTCCCATGCGGCGGGGAACATGCTATTGCTTCGGAACAAGGCCGTTTTTCAGCATGTTCGTCTCCATCTTGAACCACCAGGGCCCGTGCATGATCGCGTCCCTCTCCCGAATCCTCCGGCTGGCGGCATTGGCGGCAGTCCTGGCGCTGCTCGCCGCGCATGGCGGCGCGCAGGCCCAGGCCCAGACTCAGCCGCAGCCCCAGAAAGCCGAGCCGCCCACCTCCCAGGCCTTCTCCTCCTCCCAGGAGCGCAGGCAGGTGCTGGTGCTGCACTCCTACCACAAAGGCCTGGCCTGGACCGACAGCGAGGACGCCGGTATCGACTCTGTGCTCGAAGGCAAGCCCGGGCTGGAGGTGTTCACCGAATACATGGACGCCAAGCGCTACGCCCAGCCCGCCGACAGCGAGCGCCTGGCCGCCTACTACGGCCGCAAGTACGCCAACGCCCGCTTCGACGTGATCATCGCCACCGACGACGATGCCCTCCAGTTCCTGCTGGCCCGGCGCGACACCCTGTTCCCCGGGGCGCAGGTGGTCTTCTGCGGGGTAAACTACTTCGACGAGGCCATGATCGCCCACAGCTCCGGGGCCTACACCGGCGTGGTTGAGGCCTACGACGTGCGCAGCACCCTGCGCGCGGCCCTGGCCCTGCATCCCGGCACCTACCGCCTGGTGGTCGTCAACGACCGCACCCCCACCGGGCAGGCCAACCGCAAAATTCTTGCCGACGTGCTGCCCGAGTTCGAGAAGAAGGTCAGCGTGGTCTACCTGGACGACCTGGCCACGGACGAACTCCTGGCCAAGGTGCGCTCCCTGGCCACAGGCGACATCGTGCTGCTCATGACCTTCAACCGCGACAAGGCCGGGCGCGTGCTGGACTACAACGAGTCTATCTCCCTGGTGGCGGGGCAGTCCAAGGTGCCGGTCTACGGCGTGTGGGATTTCTATCTGGGACGCGGCTTGACCGGCGGGATGATCACCAATGGGTTCGACCAGGGCAAGCTGGCCGCGCAGATGGCCCTGCGCGTCCTGGCCGGGGAGCGGGCGGGGAACATCCCCGTGGTCAAGGAGAGCACCAACCGCTTCATGTTCGATTACGCTCAGCTCAAGCGCTTCGGCATCTCACCCGAGACCCTGCCGGAGGGCAGCACGATCATCAACCGGCCCACCTCCTTCTATGAGGAGCATTCCGGCAAGGTCCTGGCCGTGGGCGTGGCCTTCCTGCTCATGTCCGGCATGCTGCTGGCGCTGTGGGTGAACATCCAGCGCCGCAAGCGCACCGAAGCCAGCCTGCGCGAATCCGAGGAGAAGTTCGAGAAGATCTTCCGCCACAGCCCGGACTGGATCGCCATCATGCGCCTCTCCGACGGCACCTACCTGGACGTCAACGACGCCTTCGAGAAGATCACCGGCTTCACCCGCGCCGAGGTGCTGGGCAAGACCGCGCTGGACATCGGCATCTACTCCAACCCCAAGGAACGCTACGAGTTGGACGAGGCCTTCCTGCGCATGGGCCACACCCAGATACAGGAGCTGCAATACCGCCTGAAGTCTGGCGAGGTCATCACCGTCGAGCGGGCTGGAGAACTGGTGGAGATCGGCGGCGAGAAGTGCATCATCTCCATCGTGCGCGACATAACCAGCAAGAAGCAGGCGGAGCAGGCCCTCATCGAGACTGAAAAGCAGAAAAAACTGCGCGCCGACGCCGAGATCAAGATGCTCCAGGCGCAGATCAACCCCCATTTCCTGTTCAACGCCATCACCTCCATCATGTACTACATCCGGACCGACCCGGAGGTGGCCTACAACCTGCTCGTCAAACTGGGAGACTTCTTCCGCAAGAACATCAAGCCCGGCGGCGCCAGCGTGCCCCTCTCCAAGGAGATAGACCACTGCGAGGACTATCTCTCCATCGAGCGCGCCCGCTTCGAGGAGAGGCTGCGCGTCAGCTACGACATCCACCCGGCCGCGCTGGAGTGCCCCGTGCCGCCGCTGATCCTGCAGCCTCTGGTGGAGAACGCCCTGCGCCACGGCATCATGCCCAAGGAGGAGGGCGGTGAGATCGTCATCGGGGCCCACCCCGAGAGCGGCGTCATCCGCATCTTCGTGCGCGACGACGGCGTGGGCATGGACGCGGCCACTGTCGCCTCCCTGCTGGACGAGAGCGGCGGCGCTCCCCCGCGCAAGGGCACCGGCCTGGCCCTGCGCAACGTCAACGCCCGGCTGGTGGCCATCCACGGCGCGCAGCACGGCCTGAAGATCGAGAGCGAGCCGGGCAAGGGCACCACCATCTCCTTCACGATCCCGACCCTCGCAGCGGTGGCGCAGCAGTGAACGTGTTCATCATCGACGACGAAGGCCCGGTCCGGCGCGAGCTGCGCTACCTGCTGGGACGCATCGAGGGCGTGACCGTGGTGGGGGAGGCGGCCAACGGCACCGCCGCCATGCAGGAGCTGCGCACCCTGCAGCCCGAATTGGTGTTCCTGGACGTCCAGATGCCGGGGCTCTCCGGCGTTGAGCTGTCTTATCTTTTCGACGACCTGCCACGGAAGCCACTGCTCGTGTTCGTGACCGCCTACGAGGAGCACGCCGTGCAGGCCTTCGAGCTGGATGCCCTGGACTACATCCTCAAGCCCTTCACGCTGGACAGGCTGCGCAAGAGCATCGACAAGGCCCGGCGCTACCTGCGCCTCGACTCCGGCCAGCCCAGCCAGCCCGCTTCCGCCGCAACGCCGCAGCCGATGGAGAAGCGCATTCCGCTCTACGACGGCGAGCGCATCGTGCCCACGCATCCGAAGCACATCTTCTACGTCTCCAGCGACGAGGGGCGCATCACCGTGCACGCCGTTCACGGGCGCTACACGGCCAAGGCCACCATCGCCGAACTGGAGGAGCGCCTGGCCCCGCACGGCTTCTTCCGCGCCCACCGCAGCCACCTGGTGAACCTGAACCACGTGGCCGAGATCATCCCCTGGACCGGCGGCAGCTACAAGCTCGTCATGAGCGACAAAGAACGCTCGGAGATTCTGGTCAGCCGCTACAACGCCAAGGACCTCAAAGCCCACTTCGACCTGTAGCCGGACGGCGGGGAGCGCCTCC
>JBKICO010000324.1:0-2970 GCA_046567065.1 Acidobacteriota bacterium | reverse complement strand
CCAGGCGCCGGGCCGGATGCCGCCGCCCGGCCCGTTGTCGGGGCTTGGGCCGGTGCACCGCAACTCGCCGTTGCCTTTGCGGAATGTGCCGGCCGCGCCCGGATGCCTTGGCACGCGGGCGCAGACCGCCGCGATCCAATAGACTGTGCGGCCCCGCACGCGGGAGCTTGGGGGCTTTTTCATCCCCAGCGCCGCCCGGGCCGCAGCCCGGTGCCTTTCAACGGGCTGATTTTGCTTGTTGATGGCCTCTCCGGGGGTTGCCAGAGCGGGCCTGCGGTCATAATGGCTGTGCAGATGCTCAAGGCGACACAGTGACCACATCTCCCGAATCATACGTCTGCGCTCAGTGCGCCAGCCTCGGCCCAACCTGCTGCAGGCTCGAACCAGGCCAGGAGGAACTGTGCTTCCCCGTTTCCGAGCTTGAGCGCCAGCGCATCGTGGATGCCGCCCCCGCCTTGGGCGGGCTCACAGGCGCGGCCAACACGGGGCCATTCCTGGCGCACATGATGCGGCTCTTCCCCAGGGACAGAGCGCATGTGGCCTCCCTGTTCCCCGCGCACGGGTCGCACCTGCGCCTGGCCACCAGGCCTGACGGCGGTTGCTCCTTCCTGGCGGCGGAGGGCTGCATTCTGCCGCGGGAGGTGCGTCCTTATTATTGCCGTCTGTTCCCGTTTTGGGTATCGGCAGGGGCCGTCGCCGCCTTTGATGCCCCGGGCTGCCTGGCCTGCAAGCGCAGCAAGGGCGTGCGCGAGCTCCTGGCCCAATTGGGCGTGAGCCATTCCGTGGTCCTCGACTTGCATGGGCGCATGCGCCTGGCTTGGGGAATGACCCCCTTCGAAGACGGCGAACCACCCGCAAGGCTGAAGGATAGAGTGGGGAAAAATGCGTAAAGCACTGTTGATATTCGCGATTCTTATCGTTCTGGGCATCCTGGGCGCCGGCCTGGGGCTGGTGGGCGTCTATTTTTGGGCCGCCAGCGACCTGCCGGGATTTAAGAACCTCACGGAATACAAGCCTCCGGTGGTCTCCACCGTCTACACCCACGACGGTAAGGTGCTGGGCAACCTCTTCGCGGAGAAGCGCTTCCTCTCCTCCCTGTCGGAGATGCCGCCCTTCCTGCCCAAGGCCTTCCTGGCCGCCGAGGACTCCTCCTTCTATCAGCACGAAGGCGTGGACCCGCTGGCCATCTTCCGGGCCTTCATCAAGAACGTGCAGCACGGCGGCATGCGCCAGGGCGGCTCCACCATCACGCAGCAGCTGGTCAAGCGGCTGCTGCTCTCCCCCGAGAAGAGCCTCAAGCGCAAGATCAAGGAGGCCATCCTGGCCTACCGCCTGGAGCGCTACCTCACCAAGGACGAGATCCTCACCATATACCTCAACCAGATCTATCTGGGCTCCCGCGCCTACGGCGTTGAGGCCGCTGCCCGCACTTACTTCGGCGTGCACGTGGGCCAGCTGACCATCGCCCAGGCCGCCATTCTGGCGGGCCTGCCCCAGGCCCCCAGCCGCTACAGCCCCCTGCGCGACTTCGAGGCCGCCAAGGCCCGCCAGCGCTACGTGCTGGGCCGCATGCTGGAGAACAACTGGATCTCCCAGCAGGAGTACGACGCCGCCCTCAAGGAGCAGCTCGTCTTCAAGAGCATGGACGACCAGCCCAGCTGGGGCGTGGGCGCCTACTACCTTGAAGAGGTGCGCCGCTGGCTGCTGGATAAGTACGGCGAGGACATGGTCTACACCGGCGGGCTCAAGGTGGTCACCGGCTGCGACCTGGTGCACCAGGAGGCGGCCGAGAAGGCCCTGCGCAAGGCCCTGGTGGATTCCTCCAAGCGCCGCGGCTGGAAGGGCACCCTGGACACCCTCACCCCGGACAAGTGGGCCGAGTTCCTGGCTCAGGACGTGAACCCCGAGCTGCTCAAGACCGGGCACTGGGTCAAGGCCCTGGTCACGGAGGCTTCGGCCAAGGGCCTCACCGTCAAATACGGCAAGAGCGTCGGCTTCATCGACGCCAAATTCCTGGGCTGGACCAGGGGCAAAGGCCCCAAGGCGGGCGAGGTGGTCTTCGTCTCCCTGGCCCCGCCCGATCCCAAGGCCAAGGCACCCAACCCCAAGGCCCCCAAGGCCGGGGAGGACCTCGTCCTCCAGCAGGAGCCGGACGTGCAGGGGGCCTTCGTCTCCCTCGACCCGCGCGACGGCGTGGTGCTGGCTTGCGTGGGCGGCTTCTCCTTCGAGAAGAGCCAGTTCAACCGCGCCACCCAGGCCCTGCGCCAGTGCGGCTCGGCCTTCAAGCCCCTTGTCTACTCCGCGGCCATCGACGAGGGCATGACCCCGGCCACCGTGGTCATGGACAGCCCCTTCGTCTACGAGGACCCGGTCACCCACAAGATCTGGAAGCCGGAAAACTACGAGGGCGGCTTCCAGGGGCCCATGAGCCTGCGCTCGGCCCTGGCGAAGTCACGAAATCTCGTGACCATCAGGGTGGCCCAGCAGATCGGCATCCAGAAGGTCATCAAGCGCGCCAAGGACATGGGCATCGACACCGAGTTGCCGCCCTACCTGCCCATCAGCCTGGGAGCGGCCTCCGTGCACCTGATCAACCTTTGCCAGGCCTACACGGCCTTCCCCAACGGCGGGCAGCAGGTGAAGCCGCGCTTCGTGCTCTCCGTGCAGGGGCCCGACGGGCAGGAGCTGTACCGCTCCGAGCCGGAACCGCACGAGGCCATGTCGCCCCAGACCGCCTTCATCATGACCTCCATGCTGCGCGAGGTGGTGCGCGCGGGCACGGCGGGCAGGGCCATGGCCATCGGCAAGCCCATTGCGGGCAAGACCGGCACCACCAACGACGAGCAGGATGTCTGGTTCATCGGCTTCACCCCGTACCTGCTCTCCGGCGTGTACCTCGGGTTCGACCAGCCCCAGTCCATGGGCAAGAGCGAGGCGGGCGGCACCTCGGCCCTGCCCGCATTCGTGGAC
>JBKICO010000323.1:0-2835 GCA_046567065.1 Acidobacteriota bacterium | reverse complement strand
CGGCGACGTGCTCTGGGCTTTGGGGCGCCTTGGCTCCGTGCCCTGGCCCGAGGGCTCGAAGGCGGCGCTGCTCATCTCCATCGACGGCTCGCGCGAGGCCCTCAAGCACGACCTGGAGCGCGTGCGCCGCGCCGTGGAGCCCAACGGCCCCTCCCTGCTGGAGCAGGCCAGCACCCCCGAAGAGGAGGACGCCCTCTGGAGCCACCGCCGCCAGGTGAACCAGGCCGTGTTCGTCTACGGGCCGGACAAGAGCTCCGACGACATCGCCGTGCCGCGCGGCCGCGTTGGCGAGACCGTGAAGCGCATCAGCGACATCGCCCGCAGGCTCGACGTGAAGATCATCACCTACGGCCACCTGGGCGACGGCAACATCCACGTCAACTACGTGTTCGACGCCTCCGACCAGGACGAGGACAGGCGCATCAAGGATGCCAAAACCCAGGTGCTGGAGCTGACGCTCTCCGTGGGCGGCACCATCACCGGCGAGCACGGCGTGGGCCTCTCCAAGATGGGCTGGATCGCCCGCAAGGTCGGCCCCGAGGCCCTGGCCGCCATGCACGCGGTCAAGGCCGCGCTGGACCCCCAGGGCATCATGAACCCGGGCAAGGGATACTAGATGAGCACCGACCCCACCGCCTCCCCGGCCCCGCGCGAGCCCAAGTGCGTCTTCTGCGGGCGCTGCCTGGAAGTCTGCCCCCTCTTCGCGGCCACCGGCAAGGAGGAGCTGAGCCCCCGCGCCAAGTTCGCCCTGAACACCGCCCTGGACGACCCGGACCACGAGATCGCGGCCAAAGCCGCCCTGCGCCTCACCGGCAAGTGCCTGAGTTGCGGCAAGTGCGAGAAGGCCTGCCCCAACAAGCTCTGCGCCCCCAAGCTGGTCACGGAGATGCGCGCCGCCAACCCCAACATCCGCTCCGTGCTCTGGGGCCTGTGGGTGGGCCAGGCCAAGGTGCTCTGGCCCATGATGGCCACGCTTTCGCGCTTCGCCCCGCATTTCCGCTACGGCAGGCTGGAGTCCATGGTCTCGGGCCTCAAGGCCCTGGATGCGGGCAACGCCGCCGAGCCGTGGGTCAAGGCGGTCTCTTTCCAGGCTTGCGGCCAGGGGCGCAAGGCCGTAGTGTTCCCCGGCTGCGTGGCCAGCCACGTGCGCCCGCAGTGGAACGAGACCGCCGGGAAGATGCTGCGCGGCATGGGCTTCGACCTGCTGCCCAACCCCGGCTTCACCTGCTGCGCCTGCACCCTGGGCCACGCCGGGCTCAAGGAGCCCCAGCGCCAGATGCAGCTCAAGAACGTGCAGGCCTGGCGCGACGCGGGGCGCCCCGAGATCGTGGTCTTCTGCGCCACCTGCCGCTGCGGCCTCAAGGGCTACGCCAGCGCTGAACTCGGCTGGGAGCTGGGCGAGCGCGAGCGCTGGGTCCACGCGCTGACCCCGCTCTCCTCCCTGGCGGACAAGGCCGTGTACGAAGTGCGGGACAACGCCCCGGCCAAGGTGCACTACCACGCGCCCTGCCACGGCGCGGGCGCCGGGCAGGACCAGAAGTTCCTGAGCGCGCTGCTGGGCGGGAGGCTCTCCACGCGCGGCAAGAAGAACCTCTGCTGCGGCTTCGGCGGATCGCTCAAGCTCTCCGCCCCGGAGCTGTCCGACCAGGTGGCCAAGCGCTGCCTCGAATTCTACGCGCCCGAGCAGGGGGAGCTGGTGCTCTCCGGCTGCGCCGGGTGCGTGATCCAATTGCGGGCCGGAGCCCCGGCCGGAATCGGCGTGGGGCACTGGCTGGAGATAATTTCCTAGAGCGGGCCATACCGCCCGAGGGGGCCCAGGCCCCCGCCCGGCGCGCACCGCGCGCCCCCGACGCCAGTAAGGAGACAGCATGTTTTCAAGCATCATCAAGATGATCGTGGGTTCCAGCAACGAACGCTACCTCAAGGGTCTGGCCCGCACCGTGGACCAGATAACGGCCATGGAGCCCCAGATGCAGGCCCTCACGCAGGAGCAGATGATCGCCCGCATCCAGGAACTCAAGCAGGAGGCCGCCGCGGGCAAAGCCCTGGACGACATGCTCCCCGAGGTGTTCGCCATGGTGCGCGAGGCGGGCAAGCGCACCCTGGACATGCGCCACTTCGACGTGCAGCTGGTGGGCGGCATGGTGCTGCACCAGGGCCGCATCGCCGAAATGAAGACCGGTGAAGGCAAGACCCTGGTGGCCACGCTGCCCGCGGTGCTCAACGCCATCTCCGGCAAGGGCGTGCACCTGATCACCGTCAACGACTACCTGGCCAAGCGCGACGCCGCCTGGATGGGCCACATCTACAACTACCTGGGCCTCACCGTGGGCACCATCGTGCACGGCCTCACCGACGAGGAGCGCCAGGCCGCCTACGGCGCCGACATCACCTACGGCACCAACAACGAGTTCGGCTTCGACTACCTGCGCGACAACATGAAGTTCTACAAGGAGCAGTTGGTCCAGCGCGAACTCAACTTCGCCATCGTGGACGAGGTGGACTCCATCCTCATCGACGAGGCGCGCACCCCGCTCATCATCTCCGGCCCCGCCGAGGAGTCCACGGCCCTGTACTCCCGCGTGAGCGCGCTCATCCCCATGCTCAAGCGCGACGAGCACTTCACGGTGGACGAGAAGGCCAAGACCATCATGCTCACCGACGAGGGCGTGGCCCGCTGCGAAGACATCTTCAAGGTGGACAACCTGTACGACCCGGCCCACATCTCCCTGCAGCACCACGTGCTCCAGGGCCTGCGCGCCCACCACCTCTACGCCCGCGACGTGGACTACATCGTCAAGGACGGCCAGGTGGTCATCGTGGACGAGTTCACCG
>JBKICO010000322.1:0-5204 GCA_046567065.1 Acidobacteriota bacterium | reverse complement strand
GCATCCTCTGGGCAGGATTCGCTGCGCTATCCCGCGGATTTCGGGGCGCCAAGCCCCATGCCCCAGGGGCTGTACCGTGTGCGTTGGCGCGCCGGCCGGGACTGCCGCCAGGCCCATTTCCTGGTCCTGGATGCGGCCAATCCCCTCAAGAACGCCGAGGAACTGCAACGGCAGGCCAGCCAGGCCGGGCGCTGCCGCTGAGGCCGCGCTGCCGGGCCAATATCATTTTCAGGAGTGAACATGACCGACGCCGAACGCTACAAACGCATGTACCCCGTCAGTTGGGAACAGCTCCAGCGGGACTGCAGGGCCCTTTCCTGGCGGCTGATGTCCCTGGGGCCGTGGAAGGGCATCTACGCCATCACCAAGGGCGGCCTGATCCCGGCGGCCATCATCGCCCGCGAGTTGGACATCCGGCTCATCGACACCATCTGCGTGGCCAGCTACGAGGGGCAGGTTCAGGGGGAGGGCGTGCGCGTGCTCAAAGGCGTGCAGGGCGACGGCGAGGGCTGGCTCCTGGTGGACGACCTGGTGGACACCGGCCGCACCGCCGTGGCCGTGCGCGAGATGCTGCCCAAGGCCCACTTCGCCACGGTGTACGCCAAGCCCGAAGGCCGCCCGCTGGTGGACACCTTCATCACCGAGGTCAGCCAGGACACCTGGATCCTCTTCCCCTGGGACTCCCAGCCGCAGTTCGTGCAGCCCATCGCCCAGTGCGCGGCGCCTTTGGGCTGAGGCCACGATGAATGCATACAGGAAGATGCTTGACGCGGGGCCGTAATTGATTGATTCCTGGATAGCACAAACCCGGGAACTAGCCGATAGTCCGTACGAGCCGCGCCCCCCTGGTTGATTTCAAAATCAAGGGAGAGCGCATGAGCGACGCACGCGATACCGCACATACGGACATTGCCGCCTTCGATTTCGTCGTGGCACGGCAGCCCATATTCAATCGCAAGCTCGAGACCTTCGGATATGAAGTCCTCTTCAGGACCTGCAACGGCGACAGTTGCGCCCTCATCACCGACTACGACGAGGCCACCAACAAGATCATAGCCGACGGCTTCGCCCTGGCCTCCAAGGGGGTCAAGCAGGACCAGAAGCTCACCGTCAACGTGGGGCTGGAGAACATCGTCTCGCGCCACGTGCTGGCCCTGCCGCCGGACAAGGTCGTCCTGGAGGTCCCCTGCACGGCCGAGGCCTCCCCCGGGTTCATCGCCGCCTGCAAGGACCTCAAAGCCGCGGGCTATGTCTTCCTGCTGGACAACTTCACCCCCGAGGCCGCCGTGGACAAGGCGGAACTGCTGCACCTGGCGAGCTTCATCAAGGTGCCCGTGGGCGAAAGTCCGGGCCAGCAGGCGGCGCAGGTCCGGGCGGTGCTGCAAGGCTGGAAAGGGAAGCTGGTGGCCTCCCGGCTGGAGACCTGGAAGGCCTTCGAGAGCTGCAAGTTCCTGGGCTTCGACTTCTTCCAGGGCTTCTTCTTCGCCCGCCCGCAGGAGCTCACCGGCAAGCGACTCACCACGCATAAGCTCACGCGGCTCAGGCTGCTCAAGGAACTGGCCGACGACACCGCCGACCTGGACGCCATCGTGCGCAACATCTCAACCGACGTGGCGCTGAGCGTGCGGCTGCTGCACTTCGTGAATTCGGCGGCCTTCGCCATGACCCACCGGGTGGACACCCTGCACCGCGCGGCCTCCCTGGTGGGGACCAACACCCTGCGGAAGTGGGCTCTGGCGGCCGTGCTCTCCGACATCGACCCCTCTGACCGGGGGCGCGAGCTCTGCTACCGCACCCTGCACCTGGCCAACTTCCTTTCCATGCTGGGCGGGCGCGTGCCGGGCGGCGCCCACACCCCGGACAAGCTCTTCCTGCTCGGGCTGCTGAGCCACGTGGACGCCTTCCTGGGCGAATCCATGCGCGACATCGTGGACGACATGCCCCTCAGCGAGGACCTCAAGCGAGCCCTGCTGCGCGACGAAAGCGAGCCCCTGACCCGCTTCACGGCCCTGGGCGACTGCGTGAGGCTGGATGCCTGGGACGCGGCCAGGGCGCAACTCTCCGGGCTGCAGATCCCCATGCCCGCCGCTGCGGACCTCTTCATGCGCGCCGGGGAGGCCACCGGCCAAGTCTATCAGCAGATGACGGGAACGGCCTGAAAATCATACTGTAAAAAAGCCGTGATGCCGCCATGGTGCTTGAAGGTTTGCACCGCATGAGACACAATGGAACAATGCGGACGCCTGCCTGCTACATTGCGTTGCTATCCAGGGCGCACCACATGCTATCCCGGGCAACCGCCCTGGCCGGGCGGGCGTTCCGTTTCGCGGCGGTCCTGCTTGTGCTGTGCGCCCTGGCGCCCTGCCTCTGCGCGGCGCAGGAGGCCAGGCCCCAGGCCCGCATCGGCGTGCTGGCCAATCGCGGCAAGGATGCCTGCCTGGAGCAGTGGTCCCCCCTGATCCGTACGCTCTCCGACGCCCTGCCGGGCGTGGAGTTCACACTTGTGCCCCTGGACTTCGAAGAGGTTGACCGCGCCGCGGCCGAAGCCGCGGTGGACTACGTCCTGGCCAATCCCGCCATCTACGTGAACTTGGAGGTCCGCTACAGGGCCATGCGCATCGCCACGCTGGTCAACCAGTTGGGCGACCGGGTCACGGCGTCGTTCGGCGGCGTGATCATTACCCGGGCCGGACGCGACGACATCAACACCCTGCAGGACATCCGGGGCAAGAGCTTCGCGGCCACCTCGGAAGGCTCCCTGGGCGGCTGGCTGGCGGGCCTCTCCACGCTGTACGGGCAAGGCGTCGACCCGCGCAAGGTGTGCTCGCAGCTCACCTTTCCCGGATCCCATGACGCTGTGGTGCGGCTGATTCTCTCCGGCGGCGCGGACGCGGGCACCGTACGAACCGACACCCTGGAGCGCATGGAGCTGAAGGGCCAGCTGCGCCTGGACGAGGTGAAGGTCCTTCTGCCGCCCGGTTTCAAGCCGGACCCGTCCTTTCCCTTCCTGTACTCGACAGAGCTGGTGCCCGAGTGGCCCTTCGCCAGGCTGGCCCACACGCCGGAGGCGCAGGCCAAGGCCGTGGCCGCCGTGCTCCTGACCGTGCCGGCCGGGCAGCCGTCCGAGTACGGCGCCCAGTGGACCGTGCCCCTGGATTACGACCCCATCCACCGCATCATGCGCGAGCTGCGGGTATCGCCCTATGAGGATCACGGGCGCATCTCCGTCAGGGAGTTCACAAGTCAGCACGGGCTGCTGGTGGCCGTGGTGGGCTCGTTGCTGCTGGCATTGATCCTGGCGGCCCTGTACCTGGTCATGCTCAACACCAGGCTGCAGGAGGCCATGGCCAACCTGCGCGAGGCAGAGGCGGAGCTGACCATCCGCGCGGACACGGACATGCTCACCGGCCTGTACAGCCGCAGGCGCTTCTCGGAGATCGTGAATGCGGAGGTCGCCAGGGCTCTGCGCTACGAGCGGCCTCTGAGCCTGATCCTTATGGATATGGACCACTTCAAGCAGGTCAACGACACCTGGGGCCACCCCGTGGGCGACGAGGTGCTGCGCGAGGTGGCCGGGCGGGTGCGCCATTCGGCGCGTTCCAACGACTTCGTGGGCAGGCTGGGCGGGGAGGAGTTTGCGGTGCTGCTGCCGGAAACGACGTTGGAGGATGCCGTGGCCCTGGCTGAGCGCATCCGCCAGGCCGTCGCCTGCAGACCCGCGCACATGGTGGGCGCCCAGGAGCTCAATTGCACGCTGAGCCTGGGCGTGGCCGAGGTCTGCCCCTCCATCCAGGATTTTTCCACGCTCTACAAGGCCGTGGACGAGGCTCTGTACCGGGCCAAGAGACAGGGCCGCAACAGGACGGCCATATCCTCCTTCTGAGTGCGCAACCCGGCCTGAACGGCTCAGGCCGGGGCGGGGCTCAGTCCATCCTCACTTCGCCCAGGAGCAGGCTGTTCTGCGGGGTCACGGCCCATTCCAGCCGGACGTGCTTGCGGTAGGCCCAGGTCAGGGGCTCGTAGTGCAGGGTTATGCAGGCCGCGTCGTCGTAGGCCAGGCGCTCCGCCCCGCGCAGTATCCGCCCCCGCTCCAGCGGGTCGCACTCGCTGGCGGCGGCCTCCACCAATTCGTCCAGGCCGGGGTTGCAGTAGCCCGCGTTGGCGGAGCCCACATCCCCCTCCGGCTTGCGGCACATGAGCAGGAACTGGAAGCTGTTGGCCGAATCCTCGGTGTCGGGCCGCCAGCCGACCATCTGCAGGCCGGCCCTGCGTTCCTGGAAGGCCTGCCAGTAGTGGGCCAGCGGGATGATCTCCAGGTCCACCGTGACTCCTATGCGGGCCAGCATGCTGACCACCGCCTCGGCCACGCGCACGTCGCTGGTGTAGCGGTTGGCGGGGGCGATCATGCGCACGCGCATCCCGCCCTCCAATCCTGCCTCGCGCATGAGCCTCTTGGCATTCTCCAGGTCGTAGCGCGGGCCGAGGTCCGGGTTGAACCCGGCCATGCCCCTGGCCGAAAGCTGGTTGGCTGGCACGGTGAGCTTGTTCATCACCTTGTCGGCGATGCCCGCGTTGTTGATGGCCGCGATGAAGGCCTGGCGGACCCGGCGGTCCTTGAATTCGGGGCTGGCGGCCGGGTTGAAGCCGATGGTTATCACCCGGGAGGACGCCAGGTACGTCAGCCCGACGCCGGGCGTCTTGCGCAGGCGTTCCGTCTCCTGGGGAGGCACCGGAGAGACGCAGTCCTGCACGCCGGAGATCAGGGCGGCGCAACGCGCGGCGGCGTCCGGCACGGCGGTGATCACGGCCTTGTCCGCGTTGCCCCGGCTCTTGGCGTCCCAGTAGTCCGGGAAGCGCTCCATGGTCAGTTGCCGCTCCGGGTCGAAGCTGGAGACCAGGAAGGGGCCAGTGCCGCAAGCCTTGCCATGGGCGAACACGGGGCTGCCCTGGTAGACGGCGTCCTTGGGACGGCCCTGGGCGTCCGTGCCCTGATAGAACTTCGAGTCCATGGGGAAGATGTAGCAGAGCAGGTTGGCGGCCAGCGGCTCCGGGCGGGCGAAACGGAAATCCACCGTGTGCTCGTCCACGGCCTCCACGGCCTCCAGGTTGGAGAACAGCGCCTTCCAGGAGGGGGAGCCCTGGGCGCGGCGGACGGTCCAGGCCACGTCCCGGGCGGTCAGGCGGTTGCCCGAGTGGAAGGTGAC
>JBKICO010000321.1:0-7245 GCA_046567065.1 Acidobacteriota bacterium | reverse complement strand
TGGTTGCGGCCCATGGCCAGCCAATAAGGCCCGGCCCAGAACTGCCTGCCCACATTGGCCAGGTGGAAGTCCGCCGCGCGCGGCGGGGCCGCGTGCTCGAACAGCGGCACGTAGCGTTTGGCCGAATCCAGAATGGTCAGCTTGCAGCCCCCGGCGGGCTGCGGGTACTCGGTGATGCCCAGGCGTTTGGCCAGGGCGAACTGGGGCTTGCGGGTACGGCCGTTGAAGTTGTGCAGCCGTTCGCGGTCCACCAGGCCGTCGATTTCGGCGGGCGAGGGCTTCATGTTCAGTGCCGAGAGCGGCCGCAGCAGCACGTCACGCACGCCCGCCTGGCGGCTGATCACGTCCAGGGCGTCGCGCCGCTGGGACATGGGGCGCTGGCCCTTGACCTCCCCGGTGAGGATGATCTTCGCGCCGTAGACGGGCAGCAGCTCCTTGCAGCGTCGCAGCATCAGGATCTTGCAATCCACGCAGGGGTTCAGGCACTTGCCCACGCCGTGGGGCGGGCGTGAGGCCAGCAGCTCCACGAAGGGCTCGCCCACGTCCACGGTTTCGATGTCCAGCCCGTAGGTTTCGGACCAGTGGGCCACCTTGTCCGGGTGGCCGAAGAAGGGGCTGACGAAGTGCAGGCCGAGCACCCTGAGGCTCTGCCCGGCGACGGTTTTGGCGGCCAGGATGGAATCCAGGCCGCCGGAGAACATGGCCAGCGCGTCGTATTGTTTCATGGCGGGGGAAAAGGTCTCCTTCAAGCGGATGCGGGCGCTCCCGGGAGAGCGCCGCCCGGCGCATGCCTACCAGCGACCGGGGCAAAAGGCGAGACTAGGCCTGCCGGGCCTTGAGCAGGTCGCGGATCTCCGTGAGCAGGGCCACGTCCGCCGGGACGGGCGGCGGCGGTGCGTCCGGCGCGGGGGCCTCCATCCTGCGCTTGAGGGTGTTCAGCCCCTTGACCATCAGGAAGATGGCGAAGGCCACGATGATGAAGTCCACCAGGGTCTGGATGAAATTTCCGTAATTCAGGGTGGCGCCCTTCATCCCCTCGATGGGCGGGGCCAGCGTGAGCTTGAGGCTGGTGAAGTCCACGCCGCCCAGGAGCATGCCCACGGGCGGCATGATGACGTCCGCCACCAGGGAAGACACGATCTTGCCGAAGGCCGCGCCGATGATGACGCCCACGGCCAGGTCCATGACGTTGCCGCGCATGGCGAATTCCTTGAACTCTTTCAAGAAGCTCATATGGCCTCCTCTCGGGGTTTGGGGGAAGATAACCCTTCCCGGGCGGCGGGACAAGCGTGGCGGCGGAAAATCGGCCGCCTTGTCCTGCAAAAATGGACGTTGCCCCGGGGCGGGGCATTTGCTATGGCCTCAAGGCATTTCCCACTTTTGAACAAGGACGCACCCACATGGCCAAGAAAGCCGCAGCCAACCCCGAGGACGCCCGCCTGGAGGCGCTCGCCACCGCGCTGACCACCATCGAACGCAAATACGGGCAGGGCTCGGTCATGCGCCTCGACGAGGACGCCCACGTGGCCATCCCGGCCATCCCCACGGGCTCCATCGGCGTGGACGTGGCCCTGGGCATCGGCGGCATACCCCAGGGGCGCGTCACCGAGATTTACGGCCCCGAATCCTCGGGCAAGACCACCCTGGCCCTGCATATCATCGCCCAGGCCCAGAAGCGCGGCGGCACCGCGGCCTTCATCGACGCCGAGCACGCCCTGGACGTCTCCTACGCCCGCCGCCTGGGCGTGAAGACCGACGAGCTGCTCATCTCCCAGCCGGATTTCGGCGAGCAGGCCCTGGACATCACGGACATGCTGGTGCGCTCCGGCGCGGTGGACGTCATCGTCATCGACTCCGTGGCCGCGCTGATCCCCCAGGCCGAGTTGGAGGGCGAGATGGGCGAGACCCAGGTGGGCGGTCAGGCCCGGCTCATGAGCCACGCCCTGCGCAAGCTCACGGGCACCATCCACAAGTCCAACACGGCGGTGGTCTTCATCAACCAGATCCGCATGAAGATCGGCGTCACGGGCTACGGCAGCCCCGAGACCACCACGGGCGGCAACGCGCTCAAGTTCTACGCCTCCACCCGCATGGACATCCGCCGCATCCAGACCCTCAAGGACAAGGAGGAGGTCTACGGCTCGCGCTGCCGCGTGAAGGTGGTCAAGAACAAGGTGGCCCCGCCCTTCCGCGAGGCCCAGTTCGACATCCTCTACGGCACCGGCATCTCCCGCGAGGGCGAGATCATCGACATGGGCGTGGAGATGAACATAGTGGACAAGTCCGGCGCGTGGTTCGCCTACGGCACCGAGCGCCTGGGCCAGGGCAAGGAGAACGTGCGCGCCTTCCTGCTGGAGCACCCCGACATCCGCCAGCAGATCGAGGACAAGATTTACGAGCACCTGGGCATGAAGGAAGCCGCCGAGGCGCAGGAAGCGGGCAAGGCCTGATGCTTCCGCCCGGAGCAGCGGCGCGCCTCGGGGCGGTGCTGGGGGCTTTTCTGGCCCTGGCCGCCCTTTGCGGCTGCGCGGCGGAGAAACGCCGCGCATCCAATGCGCCCGCTCCGCCGCCCGGCATGGCCGGGATGCCCTCCGTGCGGGGCATGGACGGATACGCCTTCTATTTCGACCCCGCGCGCTGGGAAATGATGGAGGACATCTCCAACCCGGCCTACGAGTTCCAGTTCGCCAACCGCTCCGGCAGGATGCTGGGCGCCGTCTGGGTGGACCAGACGCCCTTCGACCCGGCCAGGATGGAGGCCGCTGCCGTGCGCAACGCCGAACGCCTGACCTTCGACGTGCGCGTCTCCCAGGGCGGCGCGGTGGAGCTTGGCGGCCTGCCCTGCCGCTACGTGCGGCTCTTCGGGCGCAAGGACGGCGCGGAGATGGTGATCGGATACACCCTGTGCTTCGTCGGCTCGCGGTCCTACGTGGCCATGACCATGGCCGTGGGGCCCATGACGAGGGAGATGATCGAGGACATGAACGCCTTCCCCCGGGGCATGCGGCCCGGGGGCTGATGAATACGCGGGCCCGGGAGGGTCCGCAGGCATCGCCGCTTTCCCAAGGAGACCTTTCGTGATCACTGCTACCGAAATCCGCCGCCGCTTCCTGGATTACTTCGTCGCCAACGGCCACACCGAGGTGGCCAGCTCCTCCCTGGTGCCCAGGGAGGACCCCAGCCTGCTCTTCACCAACGCGGGCATGGTCCAGTTCAAGAAGGTCTTCCTGGGCCAGGAGAAGCGCGACTACTCCCGCGCCGCCACCTCCCAGAAGTGCCTGCGCGTGGGCGGCAAGCACAACGACCTGGAGAACGTGGGCCGCACCGCCCGCCACCACACCTTCTTCGAGATGCTGGGCAACTTCTCCTTCGGCGACTACTTCAAGGAGGAGGCCATCCGCCTGGCCTGGGGCTTCCTCACCGAGGAGATGAAGCTCCCCAAGGACAAGCTCTACGCCACCGTCTACCTGGACGACGACGAGGCCCACGGCCTGTGGCGCAAGATCGCCGACGTGCCCGAGAAGCGCATCATCCGCCTGGGCGACAAGGACAACTTCTGGTCCATGGGCGACACCGGCCCCTGCGGCCCCTGCTCCGAGATCCTTATCGACCAGGGCGAGCACATGAGCTGCGGCCCGGAGTGCGGCATCGGCAAGTGCGACTGCGACCGCTTCCTGGAGATCTGGAACCTGGTGTTCATGCAGTACGACCAGGCCGAGCCCGGCAAGCGCGTGCCCCTGCCGCGCCCCTCCATCGACACGGGCATGGGCCTGGAGCGCATCTCCGGCGTGTGCCAGGGCGTCTACTCCAACTTCGATTCCGATCTCTTCACCCCCATCATCGCGGCCACGGCCGAGCTGGCGGGCGTGAAGTACCGCGCCGACGAGGAGAGCGACACGGCCCTGCGCGTGATCGCGGACCACAGCCGGGCCATGGCCTTCCTCATCGCGGACTCCATCCTGCCATCCAACGAGGGCCGGGGTTACGTGCTGCGCCGCCTGATCCGCCGCGCCTTCCGCTTCGGCCGCCTCATGGGCCTGCGCGACCCCTTCCTGCACCGGGTGGCCCCCGTGGTGGTGGACGTCATGGGCGTGCAGTACCCCGAGATCGTGGAGGGCATGGACTTCATGACCCGCGTTGTCCGCGAGGAGGAGGAGCGCTTCTCCGCCACGCTGGACAAGGGCCTGGAGATCCTCGAGGAGGAAATGGCCGCCGCCCGGAAGAACAACCTGAACACCATCTCCGGCGAGGCCGCCTTCAAGCTCTACGACACCTACGGCTTCCCCCTGGACATCATCACCGACGTGGCGGGCAAGCAGGGCTTCGGCGTGGACGAGGCGGGCTACACCGCCTGCATGCAGGAGCAGAAGACCCGCGCCAAGAAGGCCTGGAAAGGCTCCGGCGAGACCGACGTGGCCGGGCAGTTCAAGAAGCTGCTGGAGACGGGGCTCAAGTCCCGCTTCGTGGGCTACGGCCAACTCGAGGCCCAGTCCCGCGTGATCGCCCTGCTGGGCGAGGACGGCCTGCCCGTGGAGCGCATCATCCAGGGCGAGGGCGGCTACGCCGTGTTCGCGCAGACCCCCTTCTACGGCGAGTCCGGCGGCCAGATGGGCGACAAGGGCAGCGTGGAGACCATGACCGGCTCCGCCGACGTGCTCGACACCCTGAAGCCCAGCCCCGAGCTGACCACGCACCGCGTATTCGTCAACGAGGGCGAGCTGCTGCTGGACCAGGAAGCCAAGCTCATCGTGGACGAGGACCAGCGCCTGGCCTCGGCCCGCAACCACACCACCACTCACCTGCTGCACGCCGCCCTGCGCGAGGTGCTGGGCGAGCACGTGAAGCAGGCGGGCTCCCTGGTGGGGCCGGACAGGCTGCGCTTCGACTTCACGCACATCTCCGCCTTGACCCCCGAGGAAATCGCCCTGGTGGAGCGCAAGGTCAACGAGGCCATCCTGGCCGACATCGCCGTGGACCGCGCGGTCATGGGCTACCAGGAGGCCCAGGCCAAGGGCGCCATGGCCCTGTTCGGCGAGAAGTACGGCGACGAGGTCACCGTTGTCTCGGTTCCCGGCGTCTCCACGGAGCTGTGCGGCGGCACCCACCTGCGGGCCACGGGCCAGGCGGGCGGGTTCTCCATCGTTTCCGAAACCGGCGTGGCCGCCGGTGTGCGGCGCATCGAGGCCGTCACGGGCTGGAACCTGCTGGGCCAGTTGCAGACCGCCAAGCGCGAGCTGGACGAGGCCGCCGAGGTGTTGCGCGCCCGCCCGGGCGAGCTGGTGGAGCGCCTCAAGGCCATGCAGGCCCAGGTCAAGGCCCTGACCAAGGACAAGGAGCAGCTCCAGGCCAAGCTGGCTTCGGGCCAGGGGCGCGACCTCATGGACTCCGTGGAGGAGGTGGGCGGCGTGAAGCTGCTGGCCGCCGAGGTGCAGGGCGCCACCATGAAGTCCCTGCGCGACACCATGGACGACGTGCGCTCCAAGCTGCCCTCGGGCGTGGCCTGCCTCATCGGCGCGGGCGAGGACGGCAAGGTGGCCCTGGTGCTGGCCGTCAGCAAGGATCTGCACGCCAAGTTCACCGCCCAGACCCTCATCAAGGACGTAGCCGCTCTGGTGGGCGGCTCCGGCGGCGGCAGGCCGGACATGGCCCAGGCCGGAGGCACCGATGCCTCGGGCATCCAAGCCGCGCTGGCCAAGCTGAAGGAACTGGTGGGCAAGGCCTAGCGGCAAGCCGCAATTTAGTGCTATCCTGGCCGACAGTCGTATCCAAACGGCTGCCGGCCTTTTTCAATTCAATGCGGAGGGCAGGCACATGGCTGTTCAATCCATCACCACCAACCTCATGGTGGAAGACGTCAACCGCTCCATGGACTTCTGGGTCGGGCTGCTTGGCTTCAGCGTGGCCGAATGCGTGGACGCCGACCACAAGCTGTACCACGGGCGCATGCCCGGCGCGGACCTGATCTGGGCCATGTTCGTCTCTGGCCAGGCCGCCATCATGGTCAACCGCCGCGACAGCCTGGAGCGGGAGCTGCCCCTGTTCGCGGGTCAGCCCACGGGCGGCAGCCTGACCCTCTACGTGGTCGTGGAGGATCTGGAAGGCCTCTACCTCCGCATCCGGGCCATCGTGCCCACCATCAAGGAGCCGGAGACCAGCTTCTACGGCATGCGGGAGTGGTACGTGCGCGACCCGGACGGCTATGTGGTCTGCCTGGCGCAGAAGGTGGGGGAGGATTGAGGGGGAAGGACCGGCGGCGAAAGAATCGAGAGCTAGCGCCCGAAAAAAATGCGGGCTCGTTACGCAGGCGGATCGCCTGCGCCTCCGAAAATACCGCTAGAACCCCTGCTCCAGCGGCGGATTGACCAACGCACCCTCCACCACGGCTTTGGGCAGCCCGGCGTCGCGCAGGCGCACCTTGCGCCCTTCGATGCTGAGTCTCCCGGTTGCCAGCCACTGCACGGCCTGGGGCAGGATGCGGTGTTCCATCGCCAGGATGCGTCCGCCCAGGCTCTCGGCGTCGTCGTCGGGGTAGGCGGGCACGGCGGCCTGGATGACCACGGGGCCGTGGTCCATGATTTCGTCCACGAAGTGCACGGTGGCCCCGGAGATGGCCACGCCGTAGTTTGCGGCATCGCGCTGCCCGTGCGCGCCCGCGAAACTGGGCAGCAGGGCGGGGTGGATGTTGATGATCCTGCCGGGGAAGGCCTGGATGAACACCGGGGTCAGCAGGCGCATGAACCCGGCCATGACCACGGCTTCGGCCCCGGCCTCGCGGATGGCGGCCACCATGGCCGCATCGAAGGACGGGCGGTCGGGGTAGGCCGTGTGCGGCAGGGCCACGGCCTTGATGCCGCTGGCCCGGGCGCGCTCCAGGGCCAGGGCCTCGGGCTTGTTGGAGAGCACCAGGGCGATGCGCGCGTCCAGGGCTCCGGACTGCACGCGCTCAATGAGCGCCTGCAGGTTCGACCCGGAGCCGGAAACCAGGACCGCGACGCTCAGGCTCACGGCGCTCAGGCCTTCGCGGAGTCGGCCACGGCCTGGGCCAGGGCCGGGATGGTGTAGCTCTCGGGCTGGATGTCCGGCGTGAAGCCGTACTTGGCCAGGGTGGCGGCCGTGATGGGCCCGATGCAGGCGATCTTGATGCGCTCGCGCAGCGGGGCCAGGCGGTCCGCCGGGATCATCTGGAAGAAGTTGTCCACCGTGGAGGAGCTGGTGAAGGTCAGGTAGTGGATCTCGCCCTCCTCG
>JBKICO010000320.1:0-3238 GCA_046567065.1 Acidobacteriota bacterium | reverse complement strand
GATGATGGGGCGGGGGTCGGGCGACCACCACAGGATGGGGTGGTCTTCGTTGTACCAGGGGAAGATGCCGTTGCTATAGGCCGCGAGCAGCCGTCTGGGGCTCAGGTCGCCCCCCACGGCCAGCAGGCCTCCCGGGTCGGCGTTCTCGGGGTCCGGAAAGACCGGTGAGGACGACAACAGGGTAATCACCGTGCACCCCCGGCCGGGAAAGCGCCGCCCAAGAACCCGCAACCGCCGGACATGCGCCCTATTTCGCCGGTTTGGCGGCCAGCACCTCCAGGACGTTGCCGGGCCTTACCACGGCCGTGACCTGCAGGCGCACGTTGATGAGATCCTTGGTATGGAAGCAGAGGTCGTCCATGCAGCCGAAAATCCTGCCGTCGTCGGCGCGGAAGCGGGAGCAGTAGTACAGTGGGTCCTCCGAGCCCTCCCAGCTTGAACTGGAGCGCGAGCGCACGCAGCCTTCGAAGCGCCCGGTCAGCGTCACCTGCTGGAGCTCCGGGTCGAACCCTTCGAAGAACACGCCGGAAAGGTAGGGAACCTCGGAGGAGCCGCCGCCGTAGACCTCGGTGATGGTCATGCGCACGCTGGACGTGGTGGCCTTGATGGCGAAGCTCTGGGGCTTGGGCGTGTCCTTGAGGGTGATGGTCTGCTTGCCCCCGCCGGAGAACTGCAGAATCATGGTCCTGGCGCGGCCCACGCGCTTGAACTCGCCGGAGTCGGCCCAGCCGTTGACCACGGTCAGGCGCGTCACCACGTTGGGCTTGCCGAAATCGAACTCCATCCACTGGCCTACGGCCACGCCGGTCGTGTTCTCCTTGCGGGTCAGCGCGGAGAGCTTCTCGGCGGATTCGCCTGTTGCCGAGGCGTTGATCTGATATGCCAGGGGCAGGGAAACATTGCCCTGGGCCCAAGCGGCCGGAGCTGAGAGTGCGAGGAGCAGGAGCAGGACGAATGTGCGCATGGTATCCCGTGGCTAGTAGAGGTTGGCCATCTCCGGCGAGTGGTAGAGGAACTCGACCCGGCGGTTGATGGCGCGGTTCTGGTCGGAGGTGTTGGGCGCGATGGGCTGGCTGTCGGCATAGGCGGCCGCCTTGACGCGCGTGGACGGGATGCCGCCCTTCTCCACGATGTAACGCACGCAGGCCGCCGCGCGCATGGCCGAAAGCTCGAACTTGGACAGGCCGTTGCCGGATTCGGCGTCGTCGGTGTGGCCGCGCACCACCAGGTCCACCTTGATCTTCTTGAGCACGCCCACCACGTCGTCCAGGAGTTTGTAGGCCTCCGGCTTGAGCTGCGGTGAGCCGGGCTGGAACATGACCGCGTTGTTGACGTGCAGCAGCACCCCCACCTTGTCCGAACTGATGCCGGAGTTCTGCTTGAGGTTGGGGTTGTTGTCCATGAGCTGCTTTATCATCAGGGCCACTTCGTACTTGTACTTCTCCTCCTGGGAGAGCTTGAACTGCGGGGTGCCCTGGGTGCTGTCCTTGGCCACGTAGGTGGGCAGGACCACCGTCTCCTGCGGTTTCTCGCGCTTGGGGAGGTCCTGGTCCTGGAAGAACATGGCGATCTGCTCCTTCACCTGGGGCTTGAGCGCCATGGTCAGCCACAGAAGCAGGAACAGGGCCATCATGGCCGTGACGAAGTCCGCGTAGGCGACCTTCCAACTGCCGCCGTGGGGGGCTGCGTGGCCTTCTTCCTCGCGCTTGACTATTATCGGAGCCGGTTTGTTCTTCGACATCAAACACCTAGTGGGCGCGGGCCGCGCCTAAGCGGCTCCGCTCCACGCCCGCCTTGCCCGGCGGCTGAAACTGTTTGCGGATTCGTTTGCGAACATATGCAGCCGCAGTGAAAAACGCAACTCAGCCTTTGACCACCTTGCCCCAATCCTTCAGAAAGGCCTCCAGGCCGCTGTCCGTCAGCGGGTGCCTGGCCAGTTCCTTGAGCACGGCGAAGGGCACGGTGACCACATCCGCTCCCAACAGGGCGGCGCGCACCACGTGCAACGGGTTGCGCACGCTGGCCACCAGCACCTGGGTCTGCAGGTCGTAGTTGCGGAAGATGGAGATCACCTCCTCCACCATGCCCATGCCGTCGCCGCCGATGGCGTCGATGCGTCCCACGAAGGGGCTCACGTAGGTGGCCCCTGCCTTGGCGGCCATGAGCGCCTGCAGGGGCTGGAACACCAGGGTCACGTTGACGGCCACGTCCGCCGCCTTGAGCTGGCGCACGGCCTTGAGCCCCTCCAGGATCATGGGGATCTTCACCACCACGTTGGGCCCGAAGGAGATGAGGTCCCTGGCTTCTGCCAGCATGGCCTCGGCCGTGGTGCCCACAACCTCCAGGCTGACGGGGCCGGGGCATTCCTTGCAGATTGCCTGGGCCACCTCGCGCCAGTCGCCCTTCTCCTTGGAGAACAGGGTGGGGTTGGTGGTCACGCCGTCGAGCAGGCCCATGTCCGCCGCGGCCTTGATTTCGTCCAGGTTGGCGCTGTCCAGAAAGAACTTCATGGAATCACCCCTTGTTGCCGTTTGAGCCGGATTGCAGCTGCCTGATGTAGGCGTCGCGGCACTCGTAGCTGCAGAAATGCCGGGTCTTTCCGTCTATGCTGGCTTGCACGGAGTCCTCCGGGGAGACGTAAGCCCCGCAGGCCGGGTCCTTGACCATCTCTCCCTTGGCGATGAGGGTCTCGCGTTCCTGCTTGGCTTCTTCCTTGCGACGTTTCGAGTCGCCCATGAACATTTTCCAGAGCAGATAGGCCGCCAGGGCGGCTATGAAAAACTTCCACATGGATGAGGCATCCTCTTTGATTCAGGCGTTCAGAAGATGATAGTGCCTGAATGGGGAAATGACAAACCCTCAAGCGTTTCTTCCGGCACCAACTCCGGGGCGACCTCCCGCAGGGGCAGCAGCACGAAGGCGCGCTCCCACATGCGGGGATGCGGCAGGATCATGGCGGGGTCGCCGCTGCGCTCGTCCCCGAAGAGCAGCAGGTCAACGTCGAGGATCCGCGGCCCCCAGCGGCGCTCCAGGACGCGGTTGCGCCCCAGGCGGGCCTCCAACTCCATCAGCGCCTGGAACAGCTCCCTCGCCGTGACCTCCGGGGCGCATTCCAGGCGCAGCACCATGTTGGCGTACCAGGGCTGTCCGGGAGGGCCGAACGGGGCCGTGTGCCACATCCTGGACCGTGCGGCCACGCGCACGCCGGGCAACAGGCCGTCCAGGGCGAGGGCGCAGC
>JBKICO010000319.1:0-2528 GCA_046567065.1 Acidobacteriota bacterium | reverse complement strand
CGACAACATCCTGACCAAGCTGGACAGGATGACCATGGCCGTGGGCATCGAGGGCCGCGTGCCCTACCTGGGCGACAGGCTGGCCAGCTTCGCCGTCTCGCTGCCCAAGACCCTCAAGATCAGGGGCGGGCGCGGCAAACTGCCCCTGCGGGAGCATTTTCAGCGCAACGTGGTCATCCCCGGGCGGCCCCAGGGCGGGAAAAAGGCGTTTTACTTTCCCCTGCAGGGCGCGTATCAAGACGCCTTGAACAATCTGGTCGCAAAATATCTGTCTCCAGGCGCGATCAATCCACACATCCTCGACCCCCGCGCCGTCGGGAGGGTCGTCGCCCGGGCCGGCTCCTCGCCGCTGCTCGGGTTCAAGCAGGTGTTCACCCTGCTTGGGTTCCAGATGTGGCAGGAGCGCTTCGGAATACGCTGGGACTAGCCCGGCGTAAGCGGGACCCATCCGAATGAAAACCCTGCTGCTCAACCCCATGACCAGCCAGGCCGGCAACGTCGTGCGCGACGTGCTCTACGGCTGCTGGTGCAAGGGCAACCGCATCGGCGGCGGCACCGTGCCGCCCTTCAACCTGCTGGTTATGACCGCTCTTCTGCGCCGCGAAGGCCTGGAGGCGGACTTCCTGGACGCCCAGGCCCTGCAGATGCAGCCCGCCGAAGTGGGCGCGCGCATCGGGGCCTACGGCCTGGTGCTCATGACCACCTCCACTATGAGCTTCCTGGAGGACGCCGCCTACCTGGCGCAGCTCAAGAAGCTCAACCCGGGCCTCGTCACCGCCGTGTTCGGCTCCCACCCCACGTTCATGCCCAGGCCCTGCCTGGAGCACCCCGGCGTGGACCACGTGGTCATGTTCGAGCCCGAGGAGACCGTGCTGGAGCTGGCCCAGGCCCTGCACGGAGGCCTGCCCACCGGCGGCATCCTGGGCCTTGGTTCGCGCGGCGCGGACGGCAGGCCCCTGCTCAACGAAAAGCGCCCCTTCCTGGAAAACCTGGACTGGCTGCCCCACCCGGACGTGGACCTGCTGCCCCAGGGCATCCACTATTTCAACCCGCTGGTTAGGCGCATGCCCTACATGACCACCACCACCAGCAAGGGCTGCCCGGGCAAGTGCATCTTCTGCACGGCCCCCACCTTCGACGGCAAGGTCTTCCGCCGCCAGAGCTTCGAGCACGTGATGGACCAGCTGCGCACCTTCGCGGCCAAGGGCGTCAAGGAAGTCTACTTCCGCGACGACACCTTCTTCGTGGACCGCCAGCGCGACCACGCCATCTGCCGGGCCATCATCGACGAAAAGCTGGACCTCACCTGGATCGCCAACGCCCGCGTGAACATGATCGACGAGGAGACCATGGCCCTGGCCAGGAAGGCCGGGTGCCACACCCTCAAGTTCGGCGTGGAGTCGGGCTCGCAGGAGATTCTGGACGGCATCCGCAAGGGCTACAAGCTGGAGCAGGGGCTGCGCATGTTCCACGCCGCCCGCCGCATCGGGCTCTCCACCCACGCCCACGTGATGATCGGCAACCCCGGCGACACCGCCCAGACCATCGAGCAGACCGTCGACTACGTGCTGGCGCTGAACCCCACCACGGCCACCTTCGGCATCTGCACGCCCTATCCGGGCACGCCCCTGTTCGAGCGCGTGCGCGAGCTGGCCCCCGAGATCGCGGACGGCAGCGCCACGGACCTGGCCCGTCTGCACACCGAGGGCATGTTCAACAAGCATTACTGCCACGTGGACCAGGACGAGCTGCCCAGGCTCGTCCGCAAGGCCTACCGCCGCTTCTACCTGCGCCCGGGCTACTGGCTGCAGACCGCGCGGGAGCTGCTGCGCAACACCGACGACCTCAAGCGGGTGGCACTATCCTCCACGCGCCTGTTCGAGTTCATATTCCGAGGGAAAGACTGATGGTGCCATTCAACGAAGTCTCGGTCGTCATACCGGCCTACAACGAGCAGGAGTCCATCAGCGGGATCATCGCGCGCATCCGCGCCGTTTCCGAGGATTTCGAGATCGTGGTCTGCTCCGACGGCTCCACGGACGACACCGCCCGCCTGGCCCGCGAGGCCGGGGCCGTGGTGGTGGAGCACCGCTACAACCTGGGCAACGGGGCCACCGTGAAGAGCGGGGCCAAGCGCGCCACCCGGCCCTACATGGTGGTCATGGACTGCGACGGCCAGCACCAGCCGGAGGACATCCCCAAGCTGCTGGAGCACCTGCCGGACTACGACATGGTCATAGGCTCGCGCACCAAAGAGTGCCGCACCGACCCCGTGCGCGACATCGGCAACGTCATGCTGCGCAAGGTGGCCGAGATCATCGGGGGCACCCCCATCATGGACCTGACCTCCGGGTTCCGGGCCGTGAAGCGCGAGCTCTACTTCCTGTTCGCGCCGCTGTACCCCATGCGCTACTCCTACCCCTCCACCATCACCCTGGCCTTCATCAACTCGGGCTACTTCGTGAAGTTTTTGCCCCTGCACACCATCGTGCGCCGGGAGCAGGGCACCAGCAACATCCAGCCCGTGC
>JBKICO010000318.1:0-4229 GCA_046567065.1 Acidobacteriota bacterium | reverse complement strand
TGATTTTCCCGGCGGCGGCCAGATAGACCAGGGCCGGGGCGAAGGGTAGGTCCACCTTGCCGTTGCCCTTCACCGAGCCCAGCAGCTCGGAAAGCCCGGGCAGCGGCGGGAAGTTGCCCGAGGCCAGGCCCCAGAAGGGCAGGAAGAGCGAGTCTTCCCGGATTGTTTCCTGCCGGGCGGCCAGGGCGGCCGCCGCGTCGGGGTCGACAATCTTGCCATCCCGCCAGAACGTTGGCGCGGCCTCGGAGGTGTCGCAGCCGGTGCGGGAGCCCAGGGCGCGCAGGGGCACGTTCTGGAGCATCTCCGGGAAGAGCGGGTCCAGCGGGAAGACGCGGCAGGCCAGGGGGCGGCGCTCGTAGAGGGAGCACAGCCCGGAGGGGTCCAGCGCGGCGCAGCGCGCGGCCCCGGCCTCGCGCTCGCCCAGGGCGCAGGCCCCCACGGTGATGAAGGTGGCCACGCGCTCGCCCGTGGCCTTGAGCTTGCCCACGCGGAAGACCATGTCCCGGCTGGGGTCCTGGGCCAGCTTGTCCTTGCGGAAGGCCAGGGCCGTGAGCAGCTCCTCGTGGCTCAGGGGGATGGGCGGGCTGTTCTTGGAGAAGTCGCCCAGGTTCCAGGTCTCCACGGAGAAGACCAGGGCCAGCAGGAAGCTTTCGTCGTAGTCCAGGGCCTCGGCGATGCCCAGCGGGATGCTGGAGCGGCAGCAGGTGGAGCAGCGGGTGCAGCCGAAATGCAGTTCGTTCATGGGGTCGGTGAATCCTTAAAAGTGTTCGGTCTTTCGGGTGCCCCAGCCGAAGCCCGGCCTCTCACCCCCAGGGGGATCGACCAGCGCTGGGCGAGGCCTTGCATGTTCGTCACGTCGCAGACGCGGTGAGCCGTAGCGGGTCCGGCCGTGGCCTCTGCGCCGACGAAGCGGCGATGTTCTTCAAATACAGCGGCGTTTCGGCGGCGCAGAGGCCACGGCCGGAGCCGAGACAAACGGGAAGCCTCCGGCGGCCAAAGGGCTCGCGCCCTTTGGAATCCCGCATGATCCAGTCGTCTTTCGGCATGGTTCCGGGTACCGGCCCTAGGGCGCGGGCCCTAAAGCGTGGGCTTGAAGAACATGGCCGAGAGCGGCGGCAGGGTCAGCTCCAGGCTGAAGGGCCTGCCGTGGGCCTTGATGGCCCGGGCCTCCACGGCCCCGGCGTTGCCCATGCCCGAGCCGTGGTACCAGTCCGCGTCGGAATTGAGCAGCTCCATCCAGAGCCCGCCCGAAGGCACGCCCACGATGTAGCCCTCGCGCGGCACCGGGGTGAGGTTCAGGCACACCAGCACCACGCCGGATGGGTCGCGCGCCAGACGCAGGAAGGTGAGCACGCTGGCCTCGGCGTCGTGGAAGTCCACCCATTGGAAGCCCTTGTGCTCGAAATCCAGCTCGTGCAGGGCGGGCTCGGACTTGTACAGGGCGTTCAAGTCCTTGATCCAGCGGCGCACGCCCTCGTGGCCGGGGTGCTGCAGCAGGCCCCAGTCCACCTCGCCGTCGTGGCTCCATTCGGCCCACTGGGCCACGTCCGCGCCCTGAAAGAGCAGCTTCTTGCCCGGATGCGCCCACATGTAGCCCAGCAGCAGGCGCAGGCCAGCCAGCTTCTGCCAGTGGTCGCCGGGCATCTTGTTCAAAAGCGACCCTTTGCCGTGCACCACCTCGTCGTGGGAGAGCGGCAGCACGAAGTTCTCGTTGAAGGCGTACCAGATGGAGAAGGAGAGCTGCCCCTGGTGGTATTTGCGGAACACCGGGTCCTTGGTGAAGTAGTCCAGGGTGTCGTGCATCCAGCCCATGTTCCACTTCATGCCGAAGCCCAGGCCGCCCAGGTAGGGCGGGCGCGAGACCATGGGCCAGTCCGTGGACTCCTCGGCCATGGTCTGTATGCCGGGGTAGCTGGTGTAGGCCGCCTCGTTCAGGGCGCGCATGAAGGCGATGGCCTCCAGGTTCTCCTTGCCGCCGAAGGCGTTGGGCACCCACTCGCCCTCCTGCCGGGAGTAGTCCAGGTAGAGCATGGAGGCCACGGCGTCCACGCGCAGGCCGTCGGCGTGGTAGCGGTCCAGCCAGAACAGGCCCGAGGAGAGCAGGAAGGCCCGCACCTCGTTGCGCCCGTAGTTGAAGATGGAGCTCTTCCAGTCCGGGTGGTAGCCCTGCTTGGGGTCCTCGTGCTCGTAGAGCGAGGTGCCGTCGAAGCGGGAGAGGCCGTGCCCGTCCGTGGGGAAGTGGGAGGGCACCCAGTCCAGGATGACGCCGATCCCGGCGTCGTGCAGGGCGTCCACCAGGTGCATGAAGTCCTGCGGGGTGCCGTAGCGGCTGGAGGGCGCGAAGTAGCCCAGGGTCTGGTAACCCCAGGAGCCGAAATAGGGGTGCTCCATCACGGGCAGGAACTCCACGTGGGTGAAGCCCATCTCAGTGAGGTAGCCGGGCAGGTCCGCCGCCAGCTCCCGGTAGGAGTAGGAGTGCCAGGTGTCCGGGTGGCGCTTCCAGGAGCCCAGGTGCATCTCGTAGACGCTCATGGGCGCGGAAAAGCCGTTGCGGGCCTCGCGGGCGGCCATCCAGGCGGCGTCGTTCCAGCGGTAGTCGTCCAACTTCCAGACCACCGAGGCGGACTTGGGCGGAACCTCCCAGGCCAGGGCGAAGGGGTCGCCCTTCTCCAGCTTCTGGCCCTTGTGGTTCGAGGTGATGTGGTATTTGTAAACGGTCCCCTGCCCCACCCCGGGCACGAAGCCCTCCCAGATGCCGGAGCTGTCCAGGCGGGGGCTCAAGGGATGGCTGCGGGGGTTCCAGCCGTTGAAGTCCCCGATGACGGAGACCTTGCGGGCGTTGGGCGCCCACACCGCGAAGAGCGTCCCTTCCTGGCCGTCGACGCAGAGCAGGTGCGAGCCCAGCTTGTCGTAGAGCCTGAAGTGGCTGCCTTCCTTGAAGAGGTAGATGTCGTGGTCGGTGAGCAGGCTCACGCCGTGGATAACGCTTGCGGCCATTCCGTCTCCTGGATGCGTCGGGTATCGTGGCGCAGGATAGGCCAATTGACCGGCCAGGGAAAGAGGGCTTTAGCCCTCGTGCCGCTGGCAATGCCCGCTTGGGGGCACTGGCAGCGGCCCTCCGCGCAGCGGAGCCCGGAGCGGGGCGGATCTCGGAACCCCGCCTTCGGGGTGTGTCAGCAATCGGAGGGCTTTAGCCGTTGGCCCAGGCGGGCACGTAGCGCCTGGCCGAGCGCAGCGCCCTGTCCAGGGCTTTGGCTCCGGGCAGCAGCCCTTCCAGGAAGCGCCAGTATTCCGGGGAGTGGTTGAGGTGAACTGTGTGGGCCAGCTCGTGCACCAGCACGTAGCCCGCCAGTTCGCGCGGCAGGAACAGCAGCCGCGCGTTGAGGGAGATGCCCCCCACGGCTGAGCAACTGCCCCAGCGCGAGCGCTGCAGGCGCACGCTCGCCGGGCCGCAGGGCAGGCCCAGGCGGGCCGACTCCTCCGACAGCCATGCGGGCAGGGCCTGGGATGCCTTGCGCTTGAGCCACGTTTTCAGGCCGCGCGCAACCAATTCCCGGTCGGCTATGGCCCCGGCCACGCTCACGCCGCCGGGGCCGTCCCCGGCCACGCGCACCGTCTTGCCCGGCCCGGTACGGTAGCGCAGTTCGATGAGGGCCGGGGGCGGCTCCTGCCGGGGGGCGTCCAGCCCGAGCCCGCGCAGCCTCTCCAGGTGGCCGAGCACCCAGTCCGCCCGGCGGGCCACGATGGCGGGCACCTCCGCCGGGTCGAAGCCCTTGGGCACCACCACGGTCAACCCCGTTCCCGGGGCCACCACCAGCCGCACGTTGCGGGCCTTGCCCGACACCCTGAGCGTGTACTCGGGTGCGAATCGTTCGGATTTCGTCACGCCGCTTTTATGCCCCCGTGAGGGGCTTGATGTCAAAAACAGGATGTCGTATCCCTGAGGCGTCGATGACGTTTTTGTAAATATGTACCCTTCGGGAGACGTACCATGTCCTTTTTGTCCAACGCCCGCATCCCGCTCAAGCTCTTCGGCAGCTGCCTTGCCTTCGCCCTGCCCATCGCGGTTCTGACCTACTTCACCCTGCAGGGCCTGAACAAGGACATCGATTTCGCGGAATCGGAAATCTCGGGCAACGCCTACCTGCGCCCGCTGGTCTCCCTGCTGGCCCATCTGCCGGAAGCCGCCAAGTCCTCCGCCAAGGTGGACCAGGACTTCGCCGAGCTGG
>JBKICO010000317.1:0-5343 GCA_046567065.1 Acidobacteriota bacterium | reverse complement strand
TATCCCTCGCTGATCGGCGTGGAGCGCAGCATGGACCTGGCCCGCAGGCACGCCGCGCACGCCGTGGAGAGCCTGGCCCTGTTCAGCGGCGAGGAGGCCGATTTCCTGAAGGATCTTGCGCGCTACATAGTGGACCGGGTCAGCTGAACCGGGGTTGGGGCGGAGGCTTGCGCTCTGGTGCGGCCCTCTTGCTGCCGGGTGTTCCCGCACCGTATTCAACGCGGGAACCGGCTTGCATGCGGTTCACGTGGTTCGCTCGAACCGGCGGGGATTGGGCTCAATCATATGGTTTTCCAAAGGGCGTGGCGGGGCTTCGTCCTTTTGCCGCCGGAGGCCATCCCCGGCGATACACATGAATGTCGTGGGATGTAGGGAGTAGAGGTATAATGTCGCAATTCTTGGAGCGTCCGCTGGAAGTGCTGCCGCGCATTGCCGCCCCGTCCGACGTGGCGGCCCTCACGCAGGAGGAGCTCGCCCTGCTCGCGGAGGACCTGCGCGAGGTCATCATCTCCACGGTGTCGCACAACGGCGGCCACCTGGCCCCGTCGCTGGGCGTGGTGGAGCTGACCCTGGCCATGCTCAGCGTCTTCGACCCCGCCAACGACAAGTTCGTCTGGGACGTGGGGCACCAGGCCTACGCCTACAAGCTGCTCACCGGCCGCAAGGACGCCTTCCACACCCTGCGCACCTTGGGCGGGGTCAGCGGCTTCCCGCGCATGGCCGAGAGCCCCTTCGACCACTTCGGCACCGGGCATTCCAGCACCTCCATCTCCGCCGCCTCGGGTTTGGCCATGGCCCGCGACCTGCTGGGGCAGAAGCACAAGGTGCTGGCCGTGATCGGCGACGGCTCCATGACCGCCGGGCTGGCCTATGAGGGCCTGAACCAGGCGGGCGGAGACGACCGCGACCTGGTGGTGGTGCTCAACGACAACAAGATGTCCATTTCCAAGAACGTGGGCGCGCTCTCGCTGTTCCTGTCGCGCAAGCTCTCCAACCGCTGGATCGTGCGGGCCAAGCGGGAGTTCGAGTCCGTGGCCAGGCACCTGCCCTACGGCCAGGAGATGGTGGAGATCGTCAAGCGCGGCGAGGAGTCCTTCAAGGGGTTCTTCACCCCGGGCATGCTCTTCGAGGCCTTCCATTTCAACTACCTCGGCCCCATCGACGGGCACGACCTGCCAAAGCTCACCTCCGTCTTCAAGGAGGTGCGCGAGATGAGCGGCCCGGTGCTGGTGCACGTGCTCACCCAGAAGGGGCGCGGCTACAGCCCCGCCGAGCGCAACCCCACGTACTACCACGGCGTGGGCTCCTTCGAGCCGGAAACCGGCGAGATCATCAAGCTCTCGGCCTCCAAGCTGCCCAGCTACACCGACGTTTTCGGGCACACCCTGTGCAGCCTCGCCGAGAAGGACCAGCGCATCGTGGCCATCACCGCCGCCATGCCCGAGGGCACGGGCCTGGCCCGCTTCGCCCAGCTCTATCCCGAACGCTTCGTGGACGTGGGCATCTGCGAGCAGCACGCCGTGACCTTCGCGGCGGGGCTGGCCACCCAGGGGCTCAAGCCCGTGGTGGCCATCTACTCCACGTTCCTGCAGCGCTCCTACGACCAGATCGTGCACGACGTCTGCCTGCAGAACCTCCCCGTGACCCTCTGCCTGGACCGGGGCGGCCTCGTGGGCGAGGACGGAGCCACCCACCACGGCGTTTTCGACATCTCCTACCTGCGCCACATCCCCAACCTGGTGCTCATGGCCCCCAAGGACGAGGCCGAGCTGCAGCGCATGCTGGCCACCGCCATGAAGCACGACGGCCCAGTGGCCATCCGCTACCTGCGCGGGGTCGGCGTGGGCAGCGCCCGCGAGGGGGAACCCGCCGTGCTGCCCATAGGCGAGGGCGAGCTGCTGCGCGACGGCAAGGACATCGTGATTGTGGCCATCGGCAGCCGTGTGCTCCCCGCCCTGCAGGCCGCCATCGAACTGGAGGCCGAGGAAGGCCTGAGCGTTGCCGTGTACAACGCGCGCTTCGTCAAGCCCCTGCCAGCGGACGACCTCGTGGCCCTGACAGGGCGCTTCAAGGCCATGCTCACCGTGGAGGAGAACGCCCTCCAGGGCGGGTTCGGCTCCGCCGTGCTGGAGTGCCTGGCCGACGCGGACGCCCTCTCCGGAGTGAAGGTGAAGCGCCTGGGTATTCCGGACCACTTCGTGGAGCACGGCCCCCAGAAAGTCCTGCGGGAGATGCTGGGCATCGCCAAGGGCGGCATCAAGGCAGCAGCGCTGGAGCTCGCCCGGGGCTGAGGCCACCAACGCATACGACAAACGTGAGGGCCGTTCCCGCTGCTGCGGAAACGGCCCTTGTTCATTGGCGCGGCCCTGGGTTGGAAGGCCGCGCCGCCGGAGGTTGTTTGTTTCAATCAGGCTGCCGCCGTGGCCTCACCTGGGGCGAACAGTCCGCTGTATTTGAAGAACACCAGCCTGCTCGTTCCCGGATCTGTCCGCGTCGGGAGCCGGCGCGGACAGATCCGGGAGCGGGTTACTCGGCGGCGGGCACGGCCAGCCTGCGGGCATAGCGCTCCGCCAGGATGGAGCAGGCGAAGAGCTGCAGCTGATGGTAGAACATGATGGGCAGCACGATCAGGCCCAGGGCCGGGTGCGCGCCGAAGAGCATCTTGGCCATGGGCACGCCCGAGGCCAGCGTCTTCTTGGAGCCGCACATCACGGCGGTGATGCGGTCCTCGGTGCAGAAGCCCAGGCGCGAGGCGATGAAGGTGGTGCAGGTCAGCACGATGGCCAGGATCAACGCCGCGCCCGCGAAGGCGAATCCCAGGGTGCCCATGCCGTAGTCCGTCCACAGGCCGGAGGCGACCGAGTCGCAGAAGGAGCTGAACACCAAGAGTAGGATCACGCACTTGTCGAAGGGGTTGATGGTCTTCTTGTGGCGGTCGAACCATTTGCCCAGGAAGGGGCGCAGGCCCTGCCCGATCAGGAAGGGCAGCAGGAGCAGGGTGGCGATCTTGACGATGGCCTGGCCCAGGGGGATCCCCTCGCCGCTGGCGCCGGTGACGAAGCTGATGAGCAGCGGGGTCAGGAACACGCCCAGCAGGCTCGACAGCGTGGCGTTGAAGATGGCCCCGGGCACGTTGCCCTTGGCGATGCCGGTCATGGCCACCGAGGAGGAGATGGTGGAGGGCAGCGCGCAGAGGTAGAAGAAGCCAAGCAGCAACGCCGGGGGCAGCAGCTTGCCGAACGCCGCGTCCAGCGCCAGCCAGAGCAGCGGGAACATGGCGAAGGTCATCAACTGCACGGTGAGGTGCAGTTTCCAGCGGGACATGCCCGCCCACATCTTCTCGGTGGAAAGCCCCAGGCCATGCAGCAGGAACACGGCGCAGATGCCCCAGTCCGCCAGCTTGTCTGCGTGGATCGCCCCGCCGGTCTTGCCGATCCAGGGGAACAGGGTGGCCAGCACCACCGCGCCGATCATCCCCACCAGAAACCAGTCCTTGGCCATCTTGCGCAAAGCCTTGCCGATCATGACGCACACTCCTTTCGCGGCCATACGCCGCCAGGGATGCCTACGCTTTGACAGGCCAGTGCGATATCGATAGAAATCCAACTTATGTCGCCAATCGGACAAAATTTCACCGAGCGCGAACTTCCGGCCCTGACCAGGCTGCCCAGGCCGGTGTTCGTGCGCCTGGAGACGCTGCCCGCCGGGTCGCGCACGCGCGTGCACAGCCACCCCTGGGGGCAGTTCACCTACGCCTCCAAAGGCGTGCTGGAGGTAAGCGCGGCCTCCGGCAGCCACGTGGCCCCGCCGGACAGGGCCGTGTGGATTCCTCCGGATACGGAGCACTGCGTCACCAATTCGGCCGAGGCCGAGATGCGCTCGCTCTATGTGGACGCGTCCGCCGTGGCCGGACCGGCCTGGGGAAGATGCAAGGTGCTGGAGGTGACGCCGCTGATGTGCGAGCTGCTCCAGGCCGTGTCCCGCATCCCGGCGGAGTACTCCGAGGACGGGCCGGAGGCCCGGCTTGTGGGCGTGCTCCTGGACCAGATGGAGGGTCTGCCCGAGGTGGACTTCTCCCTGCCGTTCCCGTCCGACGAGCGCCTGCGCAGGGTCTGTCAGGCCCTCAAGGACCACCCCGACGACAAGCGCACCCGCGCTCAATTGGCCCATGACGCCGGGATTTCAGACAAGACGCTCATCCGCCTGTTCCAGCGCGAGACAGGCCTCTCCTTCCGGGACTGGCGGCAGAGGCTGAGGCTGCTGCTCTCGCTCACGGCCCTGGCGGAAGGGCAAAGCGTGACCGCCGTGGCCCTGGACGCGGGGTACGAGTCCACGTCGGCCTTCATCGCGGCCTTCAGAAAGCGCTTCGGCAGGACGCCGGGGGAGTTTTTTGCGCGTACGGGGTCTTGAAGCGTGGGGTTGACCAGGAACGCTTGAGAGCCTTTGTGGCCTGGAAGGTTTGACGGCTCATCCGAGATGCTGTTTCGGTAAGCTATGTAGAATTCCACAAAAGAGCGGGTGCAGGCGGAAACCTGCACCCGCTTTCACGTTCATCCTGACAAATCTGCGCTCCCTTTATGATGCCCCAGCTTCCTTAGCGCCTCCGAACTCCGCGATGCGCGCGGCGTAGCCTTTGCGCAGCGCCTCCATGTATTCGGCGTCCACCGGGCCTTTCCAGGTGGTAATCTCACTGAAACGCTTGGGGATCTTCGTGTCCATGGGGTCGAACCCGGTGGCTATCTTGAGCCGCCAGCGCTCACGCCGCACGGCTTCGGAGGCGGGCATCAGGCCCTGTGCCAGTTCCTTGTAGCCCAGGCAATCCAGGGCCTCGGCCACGCGCTCCGGCTTGTAGACTCCGCGCGCGAACAGGCAGGCCACCATGCTGGTGAGCATCACGCGCTCGGTCTCATCGTCGAGCAGGAACTTCACGGCCTTGTTCACATCCTTCTCGGCGTGCTTCTGATCGTAGGAGTAGCCCGAGGTGTCCAGGTGGGAGTGGCGGAAGCCCACGGTCTGCGAGACGAAGTACGTCTCCCCCGTGGCGTACCCGGCCATCTCCTGCCCGATGACGCAGGCGAAGTCCTCCCCGCCGTAGCTTTTGGCTGCCTCCAGGGTGCCCTTGCCCAGCGCGCCATAGAACTCGTTGCTCTTGTGCCCGATGTGCCACATGGCCTTGCGGTAGGCGTCCAGGTCGCCGAAGGCGAGGGGCACCAGGGTCTGCTCCTGGGAGACGAGCCCCTTCTGGAAGGCCTCGGTGGCCCAGGCCAGGGCCACGCCCGCCGAGATGACGTCGAGCCCCTGCCGGTCGGACATGTCGATGAGCGACAGGATGCTCGCCGGGTC
>JBKICO010000316.1:0-4550 GCA_046567065.1 Acidobacteriota bacterium | reverse complement strand
ACGGCCTGGAGATCAGGCTCATGGATAGGAACGTCCTGCTCTGCGTGGGCGTGGACGACTGGCAAAACAACCTCACCCACCTGGGTCTGGTCTGGAGCAACCTGCAGAAGCGCGGCGAACTGGATCAGGCCGCGATCATCTCGGCCCAGAACCACAAGGTGTGGGTGGAAAAACACGGCTAAGACCACGCGAGCAAGGAGCGAGGGGGACCCGCAATGGCCAAGTCTTCGGAACTCATAGTCGGATTGGATATCGGCACCACCAAGATATGCGCGGTGGTGGGCGAGCTGTCCGCGGAAGGCGTGGATGTCGTCGGCATCGGAACCGCGCCCTCCACGGGCCTGCGCAAGGGCGTGGTGGTAAACATCGAACAGACCGTGGCCTCCATCAAGAAAGCCCTGGAGGAGGCGGAGCTCATGGCCGGATGCGAGATCCGCACGGTCTACGCGGGCATCGCCGGGAGCCACATCAAGGGCTTCAATTCACACGGCGTCATCGCTGTCAAGGGCGGCGAAGTGACCCAGAAGGACGTGGAGCGCGTGCTGGACGCGGCAAAGGCCGTGGCCATCCCGCTGGACCGCGAGGTCATCCACATCCTGCCGCAGGAATTCATCGTGGACGACCAGCGCGGCATCGCCGACCCGCTGGGCATGGCCGGGGTGCGCCTGGAAGTGAAGGTGCACATCGTCACCGGCGCGGTGACCTCGGCCCAGAACATCGTGCGCAGCTGCCACCGCGCGGGCCTGGACGTGGCGGACATCGTGCTGGAGGCCCTGGCCTCCTCCAAGGCGGTGCTCACCGAGGAGGAACGCGAGATCGGGGTGGCCCTGGTGGACCTGGGCGGTGGAACCACGGACCTGGCCGTGTTCTCCAACGACTCCATCAAGCACACCTCGGTGCTGGCCCTTGGCGGCAACAACCTGACCAACGACATCGCCTTCGGCCTGCGCACGCCCATGGCCAGCGCGGAGAAGATCAAGATCAAGTACGGCTGCGCCCTTTCCGACCTGGTGAGAAAGGACGAGGTGATCGAGGTCATCAGCGTGGGCGGCCGCGAGCCCCGCAGGCTCTCCCGCCAGGTGCTGGCCGAGATCTGCGAGCCGCGCATCGAGGAGATGCTGGCCCTGGTGGACCAGGAGCTGGTCAAGTCCGGCCTGAAGAACGCCATCGCCGCGGGCGTTGTGCTCACGGGTGGAACCGCGCTCATCGAGGGCATTCAGGAACTCGGGGAGCAAATCTTCAACCTGCCGACGAGAGTGGGCTTCCCCCTGCGTGTGGGAGGCCTCAAGGACGTGGTGAACAGCCCCATGTACGCCACGGCGGTCGGCCTGCTGATGTACGGCGCGGAGAAGGAAGGCGTGGAGAAGCGCTTCCGCATCCGCTCGGACGAAAAAGTGTTCAATCGCATCCTCGGCCGCATGCGGAAATGGTTCGTGGATGTGAAGTAGAAACGAGGGACAGGTTTATGAACATTCAGGGGGATCTTTTGCAATCGCAAGGAGAGGGGAACATGGACATTTACGACATCGATTTCGAATCCAATGCACGCATCAAAGTGGTCGGGGTAGGCGGTGGTGGCGGCAACGCCGTGAACAACATGATCTGTTCGGCCCTGCGCGGCGTGACGTTCATCACCGCCAACACGGACATCCAGGCGCTCAACAAGTCCAAGGCCGAGTTCAAGATCCAGCTTGGCGACAAGCTGACCAAGGGCCTGGGCGCGGGCGCCAACCCGGACTGCGGCCGCGACGCGGCGCTTGAATCCATCGACCAGATCCGCAAGACCATCTGCGACGCGGACATGGTCTTCGTCACCGCCGGCATGGGCGGCGGCACCGGCACGGGCGCGGCCCCGGTCATCGCGCAGGCCGCCAAGGAAGCTGGAGCGCTCACCGTAGGCGTGGTCACCAAGCCCTTCTTCTTCGAGGGCAAGAAGCGCATGGCCGCCGCCGAGCGCGGCATCGCCCTGCTGCGCGAGCAGGTGGACTCCATCATCACCATCCCCAACGACCGCCTGCTGACCATGGCCTCCAAGAAGGCCGCCTTCATCGAGATGCTCAAGAAGGCCGACGAGATTCTCTACTACGCGGTGAAAGGCATCTCCGACCTGATCATGGTCCCCGGCCTGATCAACCTGGACTTCGCCGACGTGAAGGCCGTGATGAGCGAGATGGGCCTGGCAATGATGGGCTTCGGCGTCGCCCGCGGCGAGAATCGCGCCAAGGAAGCCGCCCTCAAGGCCATCACCAGCCCCCTGCTGGAAGATGTGACCATCGACGGCGCCAAGGGCGTGCTCATGAACATCACCTGCTCGCCCGACCTGACCATCGAGGAAGTGGACGAGGCCGCCTCCGCCATCACCGAGGCCGTGCACGAGGACGCCAAGGTCTTCTTCGGCACCGTGTTCGACGAGAACGCCGGTGACGAGATCCGCATCACCGTGATCGCCACGGGCATCGAGAGCGCCGCCGAGATGAGCCGCAACCAGGGCTCCAAGGTGAGCGTGCATCCGGCCGTGGCCGGGGCGGTCAACACGCATGTGGAGCCCGCGCCCCAGCCCAGGGCCGTGCAGCAGCCCGCGCAGCCGCACCAGCCTGTGCAGCAGCCTGTGCATCAGCCCGGGCACCAGGGCGGCCACCAGCCCTACGCCGGGCATGGCGAGGTGCACCCCCGCCGCGATCTGCCGCCGCAGCAGCAGGGCGCAGGCCGCGCCGAGCGCGCCCTGGCCTCGCACAGCGACCTGACCATCCCGGCGTATCTGCGCAAGGGCCGCAAGGGCCCCGATTCGGCGGGCATCGCCCAGTACAGGAGCCACTCGCCCGGTTCCGAGGACTTCGTGTTCGACGAGGACGAGTTCGAGGTGCCGGCCTTCATCCGCATGCAGGCGGACTAGGCGCGCACCCGGGCGGTAACCGCCTTCCCGCATGGGAGGGCGGGGCGCGGGGCGGACCCGCGGCCTACGATGCAGGGCGCATCCGGCGTGAGCCGGTGCGGTCCGCGCTGCCCGGCATGGACCCGATTATGAGAACGATAAGGCATTCAGGCAGCCTCGCTGTCCGCTTGGCCCGGGGGCCGTTCCCCCCCGCCGGGCACGGATAGAGGCGTGCCGAAGGAGGGCGCGGCGAACCGCACCGTCTATTTCAGAGGCCAGGAGCCCGAGCTGCCGGACCCCGGCGGCAGGCTGCCGGTGGCCCTCGCCTACCCTGGCGCCGTGCGCGCGGCGTTGTCCGCACTGGGTTGGCAGGCCGTGTACCGTCTGGCCGAACAGAGCCCGTGGCTGGTCATGGAGCGTTTCTTCCTCTCCGCAGGGAAGGGCGTTCCAAGGTCGCAGGATACGTCCTCCCCTCTGGACGCCTTCCCGCTGGCCGCCTTCTCGCTGGCTTTCGAACTGGACGGTGCGGTTCTCGCCCTGGCCCTCGAAGCCTCCGGCATTCCCCCGCTTGCAAGCCAGCGGTCCGGCTACCCACTTCTCCTGGGTGGCGGGCCGCTGGCCTTTTTGAATCCCGCCCCTCTTTCCCCGATTCTGGATGCCTGGTTCGTGGGCGAGGCCGAGGCAGGGCTGATCCCGGCCCTGGAACGCGCCGCGGAGATGATTCTGGGCGGGGCGGCTAAAGGCGAGGTGCTGCGCGCCTTGGCCGGGATGCCCGGCATGTACGTGCCCGGGCTCTCGCGCACGCCGGTTCGCCGCGTGGTGCCGACGGGAGGGCGCGTGCTGGCCGACCCTGCCTGCTCCAGCTTCGTGAGCAACGAGGCCGAATTCAAGGACACCCTGCTCCTGGAGGTCAACCGGGGCTGCTCCCACGCCTGCCGGTTCTGCGCGGCCGGGTACGTCTACCGCCCGCCCAGGCAGGCCCGCGTGGAGGACCTGAAGGACATCGTGGCCCAGGTGCGCCCCAAGAAGGTGGGGCTGGTGGGCACAGCCCTCACGGATTGGCCCGAGCTGCCCGGTTTCCTGCGCTGGCTGGGGGCGGAGAAGATCAAGTATACGCTGTCCTCCGTGCGCGCCGACGGCGTGAACGAGGACCTGCTGGACATCTTGCGCAACGCGGGCCTGCGCACCCTCACGTTGGCCCTGGAAGGCCCCAGCGAGCGCATCCGGCGCATGGCCAACAAGAACCTGGAGCCGGACGTGTTCCTGCGCGCCGTGGAACTGGCGGCCAAGCGCGGGGTGAACCACCTCAAGGTCTACCTCATCATGGGCTGGGCCCTGGAGTCCGACGAGGACTACGCGGAGCTGGAGCGCTTCCTGGCCGAGGTCTGCAAGGCCGGGAAGGTGGGCTCCGGCAAGAAGGGCATCGGGCACATGACCCTTGGGGTCAATCCGCTGGTTCCAAAGCCCTGGACGCCCATGCAGTGGGCGCCCATGGCCTCGGAGGAGGCGCTGGAGGCCCGACAGGCCTGGATGGCGGCCATGGTCAAGCCCCTGCGCGGGGTGCGCTTGGAGGGTGAGAAACCTTTCTGGGCGCGCGTGCAGGGCCTGCTGGCCAGGGGAGGGGAGGAGCTTGCCCCCATGACCCTGCTGGCGGCCCGGGAAGGCTGGCGCACGGCCA
>JBKICO010000315.1:0-3331 GCA_046567065.1 Acidobacteriota bacterium | reverse complement strand
AGAAGTCGCCTATGCGCTTGCCGAAGTGGCTGCGGATCTTTTCGAGCAGTCTGGTCTCGATCTGGCGCACCCGTTCGCGGGTTATGCCGTACTTGTTGCCGATTTCGCGCAGGGTCACCGGGGAGTCGGAGAGGATGCGCTGCTCAAGCAGGTCGCGCTCCTTGTCGGAGAGCTCCGGGATGATGCTCTGCAGATGTTTCTCCACCAGCCCCGCGATCTCGTCCTTGGCGAGCATGTCCTCGATGCCGGGGGTGAGCGCGGGCAGGTAGTCCAGCCGGGTGGAGGTGGAGTCGTCGCCGAGGGTGATGTCCAGCGATAGGTCGTTGCGGGCCATGCGCTGGTCCATCTCCAGCACGTCGGCCTCGGAGACGTTGAGGCTCTTGGAGATGTTGCTGGCCGACGGGTCGAAGCCCTGCGAGGTCAGGCGCTGGCGTTCCTTGTTCAGGTTGTAGAACAGGGTGCGCTGGGCCTGGGTGGTGCCGATGCGCACCAGCCGCCAGTTGTCCATGATGTATTTGAGGATGTAGGCCTTGATCCAGTAGGCGGCGTAGTAGGAGAACTTGATGCCCTTCTCGGGGTCGAACTTCTTCACCGCCCGCATGAGGCCCACGTTGCCCTCCTGGATGAGGTCCGCCACGTTCTGGGCCCAGCGGCGCTGGAAGTCCATGGCGATCTTCACCACCAGGCGCAGGTGCGAGGTGACCAGGCGGAAGGCCGCCTTCTGGTCCCCCTCGTCGCGCACGCGCCGGGCCAGCTCGAACTCCTCGTCGGGTTTGAGCATGGGGAACTTGCTGATCTCGCGCAAGTAGGCGTGGAGGTTGTCGCGCGAGGCCGCCGGGACGGACTGCACCTTAAGCGCGGGGAGGTTGGCCTCCTCGTCGAGGCCTGCCTCGGCCGCGAGGGCGACGTCGTCCTCGGAGGCGTCTTCCGACTCGCCGTCATAAAGCCCTGCCTCCGAGGAAGCCTCTTCGGCGTCCGCGGGAAGGAGTTCGGGCTCTTCGGGCTCGTTTTGGTTCGTGCTGTTGCTCATATGCTTGTCCAGGCAGCGTAAAACGCTGGAAGGTATTATCCATACGCTTTTCATTTGCCGGATTCAACGATTTTCAGTACGAGAACGTGGCTCGGACCCCCAAGGAGGATGACTGGTGGCGGATTTTCGCAAAGCGTTGTCGGACGGCGGCATCATAGTTTTCGACGGTGCCATGGGAACGTTGCTTCAGGCCAGGGGGCTGCCCCCCGGGGCATCCCCCGAACTGTGGGGGCTCGACAACCCCGGCATGGTCCGCGCCGTCCATGAGGACTACCTTCGCGCTGGCGCCCGCGTGGTGACCACCAACACCTTCGGCGGCACCCGCTTCAAGCTCCCCCCCGGCGCGGACATCCGCCGCGTGAGCCGCGAGATGGCCCTGGTGGCCAGGCAGGCCGCGGGCGACGCCAACTTCGTGGCGGGCAGCGTGGGCCCCACCGGCCACTTCATCGAGCCCCTGGGCACCGTGACCATGCGCGAGATGGTCGCCGCTTTCGCCGAGCAGATCAAAGGCCTGGTGGAAGGCGGGGTGGACCTGGTCATCGCCGAGACCCACTTCGATCTGGCCGAGGCCAAGGCCGTGGTGCTGGCCGCGCGCGAGGTCTGCGACCTGCCCGTGGCCGTGCTCATGACCTTCGAACCGGCCGGATCGCTCACGGGCACGCCCTCCGCCGTGTTCGCCGACACCATGCAGAACCTCGGAGTGGACCTGCTTGGCGTCAACTGCGGCCTGGGCCCCGAACAGATGGTCCAGGTTGCCAAGGATTTCCTGCCCCGCATCGACACGCCCTTCTTCATCAAGCCCAACGCGGGCCTGCCGCGCCTGGAAAACGGCGTGACCGTCTACCCCATGGGCCCCGAGGAGTTCGCGGACCACATGGAGCCCTTCCTTGAGATGGGCGCCAAGTGCGTTTCGGGCTGCTGCGGCACCACGCCCGCGCACATCCAGGCCCTGGCCAGGCTGGCCGAGGGCCGCACCTGGACCAAGCCCGAGCCCGCCGAGGGCCGCCCCCTGGTGGTCACCTCCCGCTCGCGCTCCGTGTGCATCGGGGTGGGGCTGCCCGCCGTGTGCATCGGCGAGCGCATCAACCCCACCGGCAAGAAGGTCCTCACCGAGCAGTTGCAGGCCGGGGAGTTCACCGAAGCCCTGCGCCTGGCCGAAGAGCAGGTGCAGGCCGGGGCCGGGCTGCTGGACGTGAACGTGGGCGCGCCCATGGTGCGGGAGGACGAACTGCTGCCCAGGCTGGTCAAGCAGCTCTCCAGCCGTTTCCTGACCCCCCTGTGCCTGGACAGCACCAAGGCCGAAGCCCTGGTGGAGGGCCTGTGGTCCGTGCCCGGCTCCGCCCTGGTGAACTCCATCAGCGGCGAGCCCGGCCGCATGGAGGAACTCGGCCCCCTGTGCAAGCTGCACGGCGCGCCCTTCATCCTGCTGCCCCTGGCGGGCAAGAAACTCCCGGTGACGGCGGCGGAGCGCATCGCGGCCATCGAGGCCCTGCTGGAGAAGTCAGATGCCCTGGGCATCCCGCGCAGGCTCATTCTTGTGGACGCCCTGGCCCTGACCGTCTCATCCAAGCCCGAGGCCGCCCGCCACTGCCTGGAGACCATCCGCCACTGCGCCAACGTGCTCAAGCTGCCCACGGTGCTGGGGCTTTCCAACATTTCCTTCGGCCTGCCCGCGCGCGAGCTGCTCAACGCCACGTTCCTGGCCATGTGCCTGGGCGCGGGCATGGGCGCGCACATCTCCAACCCGTCAACGCCGCTGCCGCGCGAGGTGGGCTTCGCCTCCGAGGTGCTCCTGGCGCGCGACCCGCAGGCCGGGCGCTTCATCGATGCCTGCTCCGGCTGGAAATACGGCGGGGGCGAGGGCGGCGTCAGCGCCAGGAAGGCCGCTGTGGAAGTGAAGACCCTGCGCGAGGCCGTGGTGGCCGGGCGCAAGGCCCAGGTGCTGGAAATGGTGGAGGAGGCCCTCACCCGGGGGGAAGCACCCGATGCCATCCTCAACCAGGAGCTCATCCCCGGCATCATGGACGTGGGCGTGCTCTACGAGCGCAAGGAATACTTCCTGCCGCAGCTGCTGCTCTCCGCCGAGACCATGCAGGCCGGGTTCGCCCGCCTCAAGCCCTTACTGGAGGCCGCGAACAAGGGCGCGGTCCGGCCCAAGGTCGTGCTGGCCACGGTGGAAGGCGACATCCACGACATCGGCAAGAACATTGTGGGCCTGATGCTGGCCAACCACGGTTTCGACGTGCTGGACCTGGGCAAGGACGTGCCCGCCGCCCGCATCGTTGAGGCTGCCAGGGAGCA
>JBKICO010000314.1:0-6504 GCA_046567065.1 Acidobacteriota bacterium | reverse complement strand
TTCTACGGATTGCCGCCCGCCGGGGAGTAAGCCGCCCCCCTTCCGTTCACTTCCCCCCGCGCAGGGCCTCGATTGGGTCCATCGAGGCGGCGCTCCTGGCCGGTTTCAGCCCGAAGGCCAGGGCGATGGCCATGGCCGAAGCCACGGCCAGCAGGAACAGCTTCAGCGACAGCCTGATCTCTAGAAGCCCCAGCTTGGCCAGCAGTTGCCCCATGCCGATGCCCAGGGCCATGCCCACCAACGCCCCGATGAGCGTCAGCCAGACCGCTTCGGACAGAAACTGCAGGGTGATGTCAAGCGACGTGGCCCCCATGGCCTTGCGCAGCCCGATTTCCTCCTGGCGTTCGCTCACGGAGAGGAACAGCAGGTTGGCCAGCACGAACCCGCCCACGATCATGGCCGCGCCCGCGGTTATGCCCAGAAAGACCATGATCCCGCCGGTTATCATGGTCAGGAACTTGAGCACCTCACTGGCGGAGATGACGGTGAAGTCGTCGGGCATGTCGTCGCCCAGCTTGTGCAGGTGGCGCAGCAGGGACTTCAGGCTGGCCAGGTGGTCCTCCATCAGCTCGGGCTCCAGGAACTTGACGCGAAGCCCCCGGAAATACTTGCGCTCCAGGTTGTAGCGCTGGGTGAGCGTGGTGATGGGCATGATGAGCCTGTCATCCACGGAGACACCCCCGCCGCCCGGGGTGAAGCCCCGGTAGGCCAGCCTGCCGACAACCTGCACGGGCAGATCCCCGGCGAGGATGACCTTGCCGATGGGCGACTCGTCCCCGAAAAGTTCGCGCGCGGGCGCGTCTCCGATGAGGCAGACCTTGGCCGAGTGGAGCACGTCCTCCTCTGAGATGTCGCGCCCCTCCACCAGGGGCCAGTTCCAGGCCTGGGCGTAATCCGCCGTGGTGCCCACGATCAGCGGGGTGACCATGTTGCGGTTCTCGTAGCGCAGGGTCACGGCCTGCTTGGCGCGCATGGGCGTGACAAGGTAGGCCCCGGGAAGTGAGCGCTCGATGGCCCGGGCGTCGTCCCAGGTGAGGGTCAGGGTGCGCTGGCCCACGGCGCGGTTCTCGATGTTGCCGCCGAAGACAAGCACGGCGTCCGGGCCGAACCACTCCACGATTTCCAAGGCCTTGCGGCGCGCGCCGTCCACGGCGGCGATGATGATGGTCAGCGCGGCGATGCCCAGGGCCACGGCCAGCACCACGAAGGCCGAACGCAGCTTGTAGGCCATGAGCGCCCCCCAGGCCGCGCCCTGCGCGCGCAGAGCGCTTCTGGCCAGGCGCAGGGCCTCAGGCGATGGTGCCGTCCTGAACCAGGACGCGGCGCTTGGCATGGCTGGCGGTCTCCTCGTCGTGGGTGACAACAATGATGGTCTTGCCGTTGGCGTTCACCTCGGCGAAGAGGCTCATGATCTCGGCGGAGGTCTTGGAGTCGAGCTGGCCGGTGGGCTCGTCGGCCAGGATGAGGTCCGGGTCGTTGAGCATGGCCCGGGCCAGGGCCACGCGCTGCTGCTGCCCGCCCGAAAGCTGGGAGGGCTTGTGGCGCATCCTGTCCGCCAGCCCCACCTGGGCCAGCAGGTGCTCGGCGCGCTGGCGGAGCTGATGCTGCGGGGCCGGGCTGTAGAGGCCGGGCAGCAGCACGTTGTCCAGCGCAGTGGCGTAGGGGATCAGGTAGAAGCTCTGGAACACGAAGCCGATGGACTGGTTGCGCAGCCCGGAGAGCTCGTCGTCCGAGAGGCCGGAGACGTCGCGCCCGCGCAGCAGGTAGCGCCCGGCCGTGGGCCTGTCCAGCAGGCCGATGATGTGCAGCAGGGTGGACTTGCCGGAGCCGGATGGCCCCTGCAGGGCCAGGAACTCGCCCGCCCCGATGTCCAGAGAGACGTCGCGCAGCACGGTGGTGGGCGTATCCGCGATGCGGTACGTCTTGTCCACGTGCTCCAGGCGGATGAGCGGGTCGCTTGGCATGGCGGGGATAGTGCCAGATGGCGGCCGCGAGGTCGAGCCCCGGAGCCCCAAAGAGTTCGCGCCGGGGGAAGGCCCCCGGCGCGTGCGGTTATTTCTTGGGTTTGCCGTCAGGTCCGGCGGCTGGCTCCTCGGGCTTCGGGGCGGCTGGCTCGGGGGCCTGGGTCGCGCCCTCGCCGTGGGCCAGTGCGGCTGCGGTGTGGGCATCAAGGTCGGCCTGGGCCACCTCGCGAACGGCCTGCGCTTCAGCGTCGGCATCGGGAGCCTGCTCCGGCGCAGGTTCGGAAGCGGCCTCCGCGGCCGTCCCGGCGGCCTGTTCGGGCGCCACCTGGGATTCGGCTTCGGAAGGCGCTTCGGGCGCGGCTTCCACGGCGGGCACCTCGGCGCCCTGCTCCACGGCGGGCTGCTCCTCTTCGGATTGCTCCTGCGCCGGGGGCGTCGGGCGCTTGCCGAAGAAGTAGGCCACCCAGATGCCCACCTCGTAGAGAACGACCATGGGCGCGGCCATGAGGATCTGGTTCACCACGTCCGGGGTGGGCGTCAGCACGGCGGCGATCACGAAGAAGATAACGATGGCCCAGCGGCGCTTGGCGCGCAGCCACTTGTGGTCCACCACGCCGAACCGGGCCAGGAAGAAGATGAACACCGGCATCTCGAAGATGATGCCGAAAGCGAAGAGGAGCCCGAGGGCAAGCGAATAATACTCTGAGAGCTTGGGTTGCAGCGTGATGATGTCAGAGGCGTAGTTGGCCAGGAAGGTGAACCCGAACGGGAAGACGATGAAGTAGCCGAAGCAGGCCCCGGCCACGAAGCACAGCGCGGTGAAGAAAGCCACGGGGATGGCCAGCTTGCGCTCCTCCTCGTAGAGGCCCGGGGCTATGAAGCTCCATATCTGGTAGAAAATGTAGGGGCTCGCCAAAAATATGCCGCAGACGAAGGCCGCCTTCATGGAGATGAAGAAGCCCTCAGTCAGCCCGGTGGTCTGGATGACGCTGGCAGGAGGCAGCACCTGTTTCAGGGGGTGGAGCATTACCTCCAGGATGCGTTCCGCAAAGGCGAAGCACGCGGCGAATCCTATGACCGCCGCGAATATGACCCGGATGAGCCGGGTGCGCAGCTCCTCCAGGTGGTCCAGCAGGCTCATTTCATGGCCGGGACCCGTCGCATTGGGAATCGAACTCACGCCTTGCCGCCTTCAGCCGCGCCCTGCTCGTCCTGCTGGAAGGTGTCCAGGCCGGAGCCCAGATCCAACAGGATGGGCGAGGCCACGAAAACCGAGGAGAAGGTGCCGGTAACGATGCCGATGATCATGGCCAGAGCGAAGTCCTTGAGCACGGAGCCGCCGAACACGTAGAGCGCGGTCACGGTGAAGAGCGTGATCAGCGAGGTGAGCATGGTGCGCGAGAGGGTCTGGTTCACGGCGTCGTTGATGACCTTCTCAAAAGGCTCGCCCTTGGAGTGGCCCAGGCGCTCGCGGATGCGGTCGTAGACGATGATGGTGTCGTTGAGGGAGTAGCCAAGGATGGTCAGCAGGGCCGCCACGATGGTCAGGTCGAACTCGATGCCCAGGATGGAGAAGATGCCGATGGTGACGAATACGTCGTGCACGTCCGCCACCAGGGCGCCCAGGGCGTACTTGAGCTTGAGCACCCAGCACAGCACCAGGGTCACGAGGATGGCCGCGATGATCAGGTAGCCCGTGGAGAGGCCGAAGTGACGCAGGGCCCACATGGCCGAAGCCAGCCCCGCGCCCATGAGCCCGGCGGCCATCCAGCGTTGCTCGAACCGGCCCGAGATGTACACCGCGATGATGACAACCGCGTAGAAGATGGCGTTGAGCGCCCCCGCGCGCAGGTCCTCGCCGACCTTGGGGCCGACGACCTCCACGCGCTGCACCTCGAAGGAGCCCTCGCCCATGGAGGCCTTGAGGGCCTTGTCCACTTTGGAGCGCACTTCCTCGAGGGGTTCGCCCTTCTCGGAGGCGCTGATCAGGAAGGAGTTGTCCTTCTCCTGGCCGAGGCGCTGCACGGTCAGGTGGGGCAGCCCGGCGGAGTCCAAGGGCTTCTGGATGTCGTCGGCGGTGACCGCCTTGGCGAACTTGAGCTGCACGGTCATGCCGCCAGCGAAATCGACGCCGTACTTCGGCCCGCCTTTGGCCACCAGCGAGACGACACCCGCCAGCACCAGCAGCAGGGAAAGAACGTAGGCGTAGCGGCGGTAACCGAGAAAATTGAAATTGATGTTCGGCTTGATCAGCTCAAATCCCATGAGGATCCCCCAAAGCGGAAATGGCGCCGGAAGCGGCGTAAGCAGAATGAAATCGGTCTTTTCTGGGGCAATGTCAAGTGGCCCGGGTGCGGGCGGGGCAGAGAAGGGGCGGCGGGCGCGAGGCGCTTCAGCCCTTTTTCGAGGCTTTCTTGCCCGGGTCCTTGCCGGAGTCGCGGTTCTGGTCCTTGCCGGAATCCTTGGAGGCGGTCTTGGCCGGGGCCGGCTTGCGGTTGTTCAGCCCCTGAAGGCTCTTCACCACCTTCTTGGAGGAGGTGGCCCGGTCGGTAAGGTCCGGCCGGGGGCTGATGCCCTTGAAGTCGTCCTCGGGGCTGCTCAGGGGCAGCGGGTCCACGGGCTCCACGCGGTTAAGGTCCACCAGCCGGGTCATGGCCTGGACTCCCTCGGCGGAACACAGCTGGCCGCCCTTGACGAGCAGCGCCAGAAACAGCCCAAGCAGCAGGATGAGGCGAAGATTGAACACCCGGAGGCACTCCTTGTCGGTCCCGGCCGGTCTCGCCGGAATCCGGCGGACGGCCCGATGCGGGGAGGACAGGGACCGGATACACCCGGCCCCCACCGTTGGCAAGAACGAGATGCCCCGCCGGGGTTACGTTTTCATGAAAAAAAGCGGGGGCTTCGCAGCCCCCGCTTTGTCTATTTGAGATACTTGAGGAATCCAGATCCGGGCGTGAGCACCACCCGGCTGTTGCTGTGCAGAGACTTGCGGTAGGCCTCCAGGCTGCGCATGAACCCGTAGAATTCGGGGGACTGCCCCAGGGCCTCGGAGTAGACGCGGGTGGCGTCGGCGTCGCCCTGGCCGCGCAGGGTTTCGGAGGCCTTGTTGGCGTCGGCCAGCAGGATGGTGCGCTCCTTGTCGGCGGCGGACTTGATCTTGGCGGACTCCTCCAGGCCCTCGGAGCGGTAGAGCTTGGCCTGGCGCTCGCGCTCGGAGCGCATGCGCCCGAAGATGGCCTTTTCGTTCTGGGGCGGCAGGTCGGTGCGTTTGACGCGCACGTCCATGATCTGCAGGCCGAAGGGCTTCACCGTGTCGTTGACGTTGCTGGTGACCACCGCCATGATTTCGGCCCTCCGGGAGGAGACGACCTCCTTCATGGTGTAGCTGCCGATGGCCACGCGGACCTCGGCGTAGATCAGGTCGTCCAGGCGGGACTTGGCGCGCTCCACCGTACGCAGGGTCTGGTAGAACTGCAGCGGGTCCACGATGCGCCACTTGGCGTAGTTGTCCACCACGAGGGTCTTCTTCTCCTTGGTGAGCACCTCTGCGGGGTTGGCCTCGTAGCTGATCACGCGGGAGTCGATGAGCACCACGTTCTGGATGAAGGGCAGCTTGAAGTGCAGCCCCGGCCCGAGAGAGCCCGAGACGGGCTTGCCCAACTGGAGCAGGATGGCCTGCTGGGTCTCGTCCACGGTGAACACGCACTGCATGCCCATGATGACCGAAACGAACACGGCGATGGCGATGACGACGGTGCGCCTCATGGCTACTTCCCTCCCTTGTCGCCGGACTTCACGCGGCCCTGGCGGTCCAGCGGGAGATACGGAACGGCCTGCTTGAGCGCTTCCTCGCTCAGGATGACCTTTTCGAGGTCCGGGTTGGAGAAGATCTCCTCCATGGCCTCGATGAAGAGGCGGTCGTGCGTGATGTCCTTGGCCTTGTTGTACTCGGCGAGCATGGCCAGGAAGCGGGCGGCCTCGCCCTGTGCCTTGCGCACCACGGACTCGCGGTAGCCCTGGGCGTCGTTGAGCAGGGCCGCGGCCTGGCCGCGCGCCTTGGGCAGGATGTCGTTGGCGTAGGAGTCGGCCTCGTTGATGAAGCGGTCCTTGTCCTCCATGGCGCTGGCCACGTCCTTGAAGGCCTCCATCACGTCCTTGGGGGCGTGCACGTCCTGAAGCTGCACGGCCACGATGGTCACGCCGGAGTTGTAGCGGTCCAGGATGGACTGCAGCAGCTCCTTGGTGGTGTTCTGGATCTCCAGCTTGCCGGTGGTGAGCACGGAGTCGATGGTCTTGTTGCCGATCACCTCGCGCATGGCGGCCTCGGCAGCGGCCTTCACCGTGGGCACGGGCCGCTGGATGCGGAAGAGCCATTCCACCGGGTCCCCGATCTGGAACTGGACGATGAACTGCACGTCCACGATGTTGTCGTCCCCGGTGAGCATCAGGGCCTCTTCCGGCACGGCGCGGTACTGGTAGCCCCCCTCCTGCTTCATGCCCGTGGTGGCGTAGCCCACCTCCACCTTCTGGACTTCCGCCA
>JBKICO010000313.1:0-2589 GCA_046567065.1 Acidobacteriota bacterium | reverse complement strand
GCCGGACATGGCCCACCAGTGGTCCCTGACGCTCATGGCGGCGGGCATCCCCTGCCGTATCCGCCAGGGCTGGCCCGGCATGCGCCTGCTGGTGCCGCCCTCCCGGGAGGAGGAGGCCGTGGCCGAGCTGCGCGCCTTCGCCGTGGAGAACCCGCCCCAGCCCATCGAACTGCGCGACCTGCGCAAGCCCGGCTTCTCCTGGGGGGAGCTGCCCGGCGTTATCTGGAGCCTCTCCATCGTCACGGTGTTCCTCACGCTCACCGGGGCGCAGCACTCCCTGGGGGCCTTCGAGCTGGACTGGCACGGGCGCGGCCTGGGCGACACCCGGCTCATGGCCCAGGGCCAGCTCTGGCGGGCCGTGACCTCGCTGACCCTGCACGCGGACATCGCCCATCTGATCGGCAACGTGGGCCTGGGCGGCACCTTCCTGCTGCTGCTGGCCAAGGAGGTCGGGCTGGGCGGGGCCTGGTGGCTGGCCGTGGCCGCGGGGGCGCTGGCCAACCTGGCCAAGGTTCCTTTCAATGACCCCGGCTACACTTTCCTGGGGTCGTCCACGGCGGTGTTCGCGGCCCTGGGGGCCTTGGCGGGCGTCAGGCTGGCGCGCCTGGGGCGTGCGCTGCGCTGGCGGCGGGCGCTGCCTTTCGCGGCGGGGCTGATGATCCTGGCTTTTCTAGGCGTGGGCGACGAGGACGAGGCCCGCAAGATCGACCTCATGGGCCACTTCTTCGGTTTCGGCACGGGCTTCCTGCTCGGCGCGGCCTACGCCTGGTGGCTTCGGGCCACCGGAAACGAAGACCGCCGCCTCTCCCCCTGGCTGGGGATGGCGGCGGCAATCATGTGCGCGGGGGCCTGGTTCGTGGCCCTAATCGCATGATTTCTTTTTGCTCTTGCCGTCGGACTCCAGACCGAAGTCCTCCACGCGGGGCACTCAGCCGCCCCTGCCCTTGAGGTTGGGGAACAGCTTGTTCAGCACGATCACCATGCCCACGATCACCACGAAAAAGATGATGGCGTCCTGCATTTGTATCTCCTATCAAGGCTCAATAGACGGATCATAACTCCCGATGCGGCAAAAGAGAAGGGCGGGCGGGCCTATTTCGTTCAAGCGCCCGCATTCCTTTACACCGGCGGCCTCAATGGGCTAAAGCCCTGGCTTCGGACAAGACCGGCGCATGCCGCAGCAGGAGCCCCAATGAACACGCGACGCCTTCTGGCCGAAAACGAGGACATTCTCTACCAGACCAAGAAGCACTGGGCCGTGTTTCTCAAGGCCGCCATCTATTTCGCCCTGGCCTACGCCGTGATGCAGAACGTGGCCTACCTGCTCGACATCACCAAGTTCAATCCGCCGGAAGACCTCAAGAAGATCCTGCCGCCCGTGATCTCCTGGTCCGTGAAGGGGGCCTGCTACACCACCGCGGCCGTGCTCACGCTCATGGGCCTCACGCGTCTGCTCGGCTTCTTCAGCAACAAGGTGGTGGTCACCCCCAAGCGCATGATCCAGCAGGATGTGCTCTGGGGCTCCGTCTTCTCGGTCGATCTGCATCGGATCGAATCCGTGTGCGCCCACACCGGGCTCCTTGGCTCGCTCCTCAACTACGGCAAGGTGAGCATCGTGACGGGCTCGGGGCAGAAACTCTCCATACCCAACCTGCGCCGCCCCCACGAATTCGAGCGCGAACTTTTCGGCGCCAAGTGATTGCCCCCCGGCACGCCTGGGTGTAAGCAACCCCCCGCCAACAGGGTGGACCCGACCAGACCATGCGTTTCCCCAGCAGACCCCGCATCTTCCGCATCGGCTTGCTCTTCAAGCTGATACTCGTCTTCGCCAGCATCCTGGTGATCATCTTTTTCACGACCTCCAACATCTTCGACTACCAGAAGGGCATCGTGAACATCTCCCGCGAGGTGGTGAAGGTGCGCTTCGAGGTCATCTCCATCTCGCAGGCCATGGTGGACAACCTCCTGGCCATCGAGGAGAACCAGAAGAAGTACGAGGTCCTGCGCCAGGACAACTACAAGGAGTACTTCCTCTCCGCCTTCAAGGAGTACAGGCGCAACCTGGGCTCCATCCAGTGGTTCAGCTACCCCGGCTCCGACGTGTGGACAAAGCTGCAGGACGACTACCGCGAGACCTTCCCCAACCTGGGCGACCCTGCGGAGCTGCTCAAGTCCGAGCCGCCCTGGGTCCCGCAGGAGAAGCTCAACGCCTGGCTGACCACCATCGCCTCGGCCAAGCAGGACAACGAGCGCTTCATCGAATCCAGCATGCGCGAGCTCTACGCCTGGAGCGAGCGCTCCGTGCGCGCGGGCATGATCGGCCTGGGCATCCTCATGGCCGTGGCCCTCATGGGCAGCGCCTACCTGACCTATTCGCTGGTGCGCCCCCTGCGCGAGCTCCGGCGCGGCATCCGGGCCTTCACCCTGGACGGCAAGCTCACCTCCGTGCGGGTCATCTCCCGCGATGAGCTGGGCGAGCTGGCCCAGGCCTTCAACGAGATGACCGCGCGCCTCAAGGAGGAGGAGATGATGCGCACGGACTTCATCGACATGCTGAGCCACGAGATACGCACGCCGCTCACCTCCATC
>JBKICO010000312.1:0-2659 GCA_046567065.1 Acidobacteriota bacterium | reverse complement strand
ACGCGGCCAAGGCCCAAGGCCGCGACAGGGCCGTCAGCGCCGTCCATCAGAAGGATTGACCCCCCGCAGGCGGGGCCGGCTGAGCGCACAGCCCTGCGGATTGTCTGGCGGAATTCGTGTTTTCCGACTTTCCAGGGGATGATTCGCCGGGTAATATCCTGGTCGGGCAGGTTTGGGCCTCCACTGCCCGATGCAGGCCGCGGCATCCCGCCGCACCCGTCGCCGCACGGCGCACGGCCGCCAACGCAGAGCGACTCGCGCGAGACCGAGCATGTACTGGGAAAATTCGGAGGACGGAGACAGGTTTTGCGGCGCGGCGGCGGCGATGGCCTGCCCCGACAGCCTCGGCTTGGCCAGCCTGCTGCTGGAGCCCGGCCACCCCATGACCATCCGTTGCGCCGGGACGGAGCGCCCGGAGCGCGCCAAGGTGCTCGGGCTCAAGCGCGGGGAGTTCATCGTGGTCCGCCCTCCTGCCAGCTCGCAGGCGGCCCGGGCGGCCCGGCCGGGTACCGGGGTGGACGTGCTTCTGGAGAAGGACGGCACGGTCTACGCATTCCATTCGGAAGTCCTCGCAGCGCTGAACCACCCGATCCACGTTCTCTTCCTGGGCTACCCGCAGGAGGTCCGCTCCCGCGCGCTGCGCCGCCATATCCGCCATAAATGCCTGCTGCCCGCAACCGCCGTGGGGGAGGGCTTCACCTGCGAGGGGCACCTGAGCGATTTCAGCGTGGGCGGCTGCCGCATAGTGACCTCCAGCCTGCCCGGCAACGGCGGCGCGGCCCTGCGCCACGGCGCCCCCCTGGAGGTGCGCCTGCCGGTGAGCGGCCTGCGCATGGAGACCTTCACCGGAGAGCTGCGCGCCGTGCAGCAGGACGGCCACGCGGTGGCGCTGTGCATGTCCTTCCACGAGGGGCGCAGCTCCGAGCTGGCGGAACGCTTCGTGTGCGAGCTGATCATGGTGGAGAATCTGCGCCGGGAGGACTCCCTGAAGGCCGCCCTGAACCCGCCCCCGCCCTCGAGCAGGGCGCACGGCCCGCTGGAATCCGAGGCCCTGCGCGACGCCACGGCCCACGTCAGCGACGGGGCGGACGTGAGCCTCACCGTGGCCCAGCCCCTGGAGCTCCAGTTCACGGGCAACCACCTCTACGACGCCTCCAGCGTGGTGGCCGTGGACGGCGGGGAGTGCATCCTCGCGGAGATGCCGCTCACGGCGCTGGGCTGCTGCCCCAAGCCGGGCATGGGCCTGCGCGGCCGGTTCGAGAAGCAGGGCTCCTACTTCGGGTTCCGCACCTGCGTGCTCAAATTCGTCACCAAGCCCCGGCCCCTGGTGTTTTTCGCCTGCCCCAAGAAGATCGAGGTGCTCAGGCGCAGGCTGCACCCGCGCGTGCATTGCATGATGCCCGCCGCCATCGAGGGCGAGATGATGCGCGTGAGCGGCTACGTCACGGACATCAGCATGGGCGGCTGCCGCGTGCTGGCCAACCTGGACGGGCAGGAAGGCGTCGTCAACGTGATGAGCGGCGACACGGTGCACCTCTCCATGCCCCTGGACGGGCTGCGCGTGGAGAGCCTGAAGGCCAAGGTCAAGAACTTCACCATGAAGGAGAACCGGGTCTCCCTGGGCCTGGTGTTCCAGGCGGCAAAGGCGCAGATGCCCCTGCTGGCGGCGTTCATGACCCGCATGGAAGCCGCTGACGCCTGAGCCCCGCCCCGCACCCGGCTGGACATTCCCCGCTCGCTTTGGCACAGCCTGACCATGCGCACCACCACACACCCCCTCCGCCTGGTCCCGGCCGCTCTCGTGGCCCTCTCCTGCCTGCTCTTCGCCCTGCCCTGCCTCGCGGCCGAGAAGGAGCACATGCCCGGGGATTTCGACTTCCGCATCCCCAAGGGCATCGCGGACAAGCAGGTGAAGCTCTGGATCCAGAACGCCGCGGCCAAGCACGGGATCGACCGCGCCCTGCTGCAGGCGCTCATCGAGGTGGAGTCGGGGGGCGACGCCCAGGCCGTGTCGCCCAAGGGCGCGCAGGGGATGGCGCAGATAATGCCCGGCACCGCGCAGGACCTGGGGCTCAAGGACGCCTTCGACCCGGCGGCCAACATAGACGCGGGCTGCCGCTACCTGAAGGAGCAGATCAAGGCTTTCGGGGACGTGAGGCTGGCCCTGGCGGCGTACAACGCCGGGCCGGAGGCCGTGCGCAGGAGCGCGGGGATACCGCCCATACCGGAGACGCAGAAGTACGTGGCGTCGGTGGCCAACCGCTACATCGTGCTCAAGACCGGCAAGAACCTGTTTTCGTTCTCCGCCAGCGCGCAGGATCTGGGCGAGAAGCCGAAGAAGTAGAGTCGCCCCTGGCGCGGAGTCCGGTTGTATTCCCGGCCCCCGGTCTGGCCTCCGCCGCGCCGCGCCCGCCGCTGTATTTGAAGAACATCGCCGGGCGCGGCGCGGCGGAGGCCAGGCCGGGGGCCAACGCGATCATCCTCTGCGATGAGCGGCAGGAGCGCCTCCGGCGGCCAAAGGGCCTTCGGCCCTCTGGACTCCCATTGAAGCTTCGCCCCGCTCAAGTCCGTTATCTCTTCGCCCGGCGCCGTGAACCGCACCGTCCGCCAGGAGGGCCCGCGAGGGCGGCGCATGGTGATATTCTTCCGATATATCGGC
>JBKICO010000311.1:0-4106 GCA_046567065.1 Acidobacteriota bacterium | reverse complement strand
GCGTTCCCCCGCCTCGGTCGGGGCCACGCGCCTGCCCAGGCGCTCGAACAGCTTGACCCCCAGGTCGGCCTCGATGGCCGCTATCCGCGCGGACACCGTGGACTGCGCGGCGTGCAGGGCTTCCCCCGCGCGGTTGAAGCTCAACATCCCGGCCACGGCCACGAAAGTCCTCAAATCGCGAAGTTCCATTCCAGCCCCGCTTTGTTCGGCATCTCCGATCAGCCAGATCAAATCTAATCGTTAGAATTGATCGTTATAAGCTTGTAAACAGCTATTCAGATCAATTGGCGTTGTCAACCGGGCTCCGGCCCGGACCTGAACACAAGGAGAACGAAGATGAACAAGGCTCAGGTTGAACAAAGGACATACGAGCTGTTCCAGGGCGGATTCCACTGCGCGGAATCCGTGCTCGCGGCGGTGCTCGAGGCCTCCGGCGCGGAGCCGGGCGGCATCCCGCTGCAGGCCGCCACGGCGTTCGGCGGCGGCATGGGGCGCTGCAAGGAGGAGACCTGCGGCGCAATCACCGGCGGAATCCTGGCGCTGGGCCTGCTGCAGGGGCGCACCAGCCCGGGCCAGGGCTGGGACGGCGTGGCCGCCCGGGCCGCCGAATTCCGCGACAAGGTGCGCGCCATCACCGGGCACACCAGTTGCCGGGAGGTGCTCGAAGCCCTCGGCCCCCAGGAGAACATGGAGAAGTGCAAGCGCCTGACGGCCAGCTCGGCGGGCATCCTGCACGAGCTGCTCGAAAAGCCCGCCCCGTGCGGCCCGGCGGCCACCTGCGGTTGCCGCCGATAACCCCCAGGAAAACCACAACACGGAGGTATACGCCATGAGTTGCGAAAACAAAGCCGCCGCCGATTGCGCGGGCCAGTACGAAACCGTGAGCATCCGCAAGCCCGCCGGGGTCTGCCAGCTCTGCGAGGATTTCTCCCAGAGGCAGTCCGTCAAGCCCGTGGCCGTCATGTGCTGCGAGGGCTCCTGCCTGCGGGGCGAAATCGCGCGTCAGGCCTCGAACATCCTCTGCCATTCCCTGCTGCCGGAGAGCACCGTGCGGGTCTGCCTGGGCGGGGCCTTCACCAAGAACACGGGCCAGCGCGCCCTGGTGCGCAACGCCCCCCTGGTGCTCGCCATGGAGGGCTGCTTCCTGAAGTGCGCCACCCGGATGATGCAGGGCGTGCTGGAGGGGCTGGAGCCCGATGTGGTCATCGCGGATTCGCTCATCGAGTTCGACAGGAACCTCTTCAGCGTGGACGAGATGCCCGAGGTCGAGATCATGGGTCATGCGCTCAACATCGCCGAGCAGATGGCCGCCAAGCTTGGCGCGCTGGGCCGGGCCGCCACGCCCGCCGGGCCCGGCTGCGCCTGCGCGGGCTAGGGAATCATTGCAGGCCCCGCCGGAGCGCGCGTTTCCGGCGGGGCCGGTACGTCACCGCACCATGACTTGAGGGGCCGCCCGCACAGGCGGCCTCCACCGCCATGACGCACATGTCCATCGTGGAAACGCGGGAAGGCAAGTCCGCCGAGTGGCTGGAGCAGGTCAGCGAGGAGCAGTACAGGGCCGCGCCCCAGCGGTGAACCGGGCGGTCATGGGCGTGTGGCGTGTTCCATACATGCCTGGGCGGGTCACACGCTCTTGATCTCCGTCAGCAGGCGTTTGAGAATGGACACGGTGCGGCATTCCGGTTCATTGGCGCGCTCGATCATGAAGTAGTTTATCTTTCCGGGGCTGATGTCCGATTTCACTTCCCTTATGAGCCCCTGGTCCATCGGCTGCTGTACGCAGCAACGCGGGATGATCGTCATCCCGGCATGTTCCATCACAAGATTCTTGATGGATTCCATGTCGGAAAGAATCGTCGGCGCACGCATGTCCATGAACCATGGCTGCTTCTTGAGCCAGCGCATGGCGTATTCGTGCGCGATGGTTCCTTTCTCGCGGAGGATGAAAGGCTGGCGGGCACAGTTTCCGCTCTCCATTTCCGCCCTGTATTCGCCGTAACGCGACGAGCTGATAGCGAGGATGCACGGCTCGGCAAGCAGGGGCGTGAACTGGATCCTGGAAAATCCCGGGGCTTTCGGGGCGAACCCGAGGTCGACGAAGCCGTCCTGAACCCATGTGGCGATGGAGTATGCCGTGCCGAAGTGAAGATGAATGTCGATGTGCGGGTATGTATCCAGGATCACTTTCAGCACGGGCGGCAGGTAATGCGCCCCCATGACGGACGAGGCGGCGATGTTCAGCGCGCCTTGTACGCCCTGCTCCTGGGTCGCGTTCGCGCCCTTGATGTCGTCGATGAGCCGGAAGAGCTCGCTGGCCTTCAGGAGGAGCTGCTTCCCGCTCGCGGTCAGGCGCATGTTGGAACTTGAGCGCACAATCAACTGGTAGCCCAGCGCCTGTTCAAGCGCCTGGATGTGATGCGTTACCGTTGGCTGCGTTGTATAGAGTTCCTGGGCTGCCTTCGTGAAACTCCCGGTCGAAGCAACCTTGAGGAATGTTTTGAGGTGGGAAATTTTCACGGTTGTCCCATGTGCTTTGCATTGCCGCAAGCAGTTCAAGCCAATGCTTTCAGCAGAATAAAAGCATTGTAAGTCATCGCGTTTCTACCCGCCACCATTTTCCATCCCCGCCGCCTGTTGCTTCCGAACACGGATCGCGCCGTACACGGCCGAAGAACGCATGCTCGCGGCGGGTTGCATCCGCAATACGGATCGAAGCCGCGCCTCCATGTGTTCAGGGCTGCGGCATGGCCCCCGGCCTGGGAGGCATGAGGCCGCCCTCGATTCGCAATGCTTTATTCGGAATATGCGATTTTTAAATTTGTCCCGAATCGGGGGGATGTCTTACGTTCAAGCAAATCTCTCCAGGGAGAGGGGGCATGTCCCTGTATTTTAATGGAGCAGCGCCGCTGCGCCACATGTGAAGGACGGCACGGAACTGTGCGAAAGAGTCGTTCAGGGTTTTGCGCAAAACAATCACGTCACGCGGATGCGAAGCACGCCAAGGAGGCGACCATGAAGAACGTCTGGAAAGCGATCCTGCCGCTCGCGGCAGGTGCCCTGATTCTCCTCCTCCCCACCCCCAACGGCCTCGCGCCCCATGCCTGGCAGTATTTCGCCCTGTTCGTAGCCATCATCACGGCGCTCATCATCGAGCCCTTTCCGGCCGCCGCCGTCGGGCTGATGGGCATCAGCTTCGGCGCGGCCCTGAACCTCGTCCCGGCAGCGCCGGACAAGGCTCCGGTCCCGGCGGACGCCGTGCGCTGGGCCTTGTCGGGCTTCTCCGACGGAACGGTCTGGCTGATCTTCGTGGCCTTCATGTTCGCCATGGGCTACGAGAAGAGCGGGCTCGGCCGGCGCATCTCCCTTGTGCTCATCAAGAATCTCGGCCGCTCGACCCTGGGCCTGGGCTACGCCGTGGCCCTGGCCGACCTGGTGCTGGCTCCCTTCACCCCCTCCAACACCGCCCGGAGCGGGGGCACGATCTTCCCGATCATCAAGAACATTCCGCCCCTCTACGGCTCAACCCCGGAGAACGAGCCGCGCAAGATCGGCGGCTACCTCATGTGGGTCGCGCTGGCCACCACCTGCGTCACCTCGACCATGTTCCTGACGGGCCTTGCCCCGAACCTGCTGGCCATGTCCCTGCTGGAGAAAACGGTCAAGCTGAAGTTCGAGTGGGCCGAGTGGTTCACGGCCCTGGCCCCGGCCTGCATCATCCTGTTCCTGGCCGTGCCCTGGCTGACCTACGTCCTCTACCCGCCGACCACCAAGCGCAGCGACGACGCGCCCAGGTGGGCCTCCGGCGAGCTGGCCAAGATGGGGCCGGTGACGCGCAAGGAGTGGTCCATGGCCGGGCTGGCGGTGTTCGCCCTGGTCCTGTGGATTTTCGGCGGCAAGTACTTCAATGCCACCACCGTCGCCCTGATGGCCCTCTCGCTGATGCTCGTCCTCGATGTGGTCAACTGGTCCGACGTCACCGGAAACAAGAACGCCTGGAACGTGCTGGTGTGGTTCGGAACCCTGGTCGCCCTGGCCGACGGCCTGGCCAAGGTCGGTTTTCTCAAGTGGTTCGCCACGCTGGCGGCCACCTCCATGTCCGGGTTGTC
>JBKICO010000310.1:0-5670 GCA_046567065.1 Acidobacteriota bacterium | reverse complement strand
CAGGCCCCGGCAGGGGAGACTCCAACCCCAAAATCTCTTCCCCTATTGCGGGGTCCGGGGGGATCATCCCCCCGGCGGGGGCCAGGGGGCAGCGCCCCCTCCTCCCATTACTCCGGCTCTATTTCTTCCCCGTCAGCTCGGCCAGGGCCGCGCCCGGGTCCTCCCCGCTCATGAGCGAGGTTCCCACCAGCACGGCGTCGTAGCCCAGCGCGGCCATGCGCTCCACGTCGGCCCGCGCCTTTATCCCGCTGGCGCTGATCCAGATCTGGCCTTCCTGCTTGCGCGCCGCCAGCCGCTCGGAGACCGCGAAGTCAGTCTTCAGGGTGTCCAGGTCGCGGTTGTTCACCTGGATGATCTCGGGCTCCAGGGGCTCCACCTTGTCCAGGTCGGCCTCGTCGAACACCTCCACCACGCAGGCCAGCCCGAAGGCCTGGGCCAGGCCCAGCATCTCGCGCAGCTCCTCCGCCTCGCACATGCGCGCGATGAGCAGCAGGGCCGAGGCCGGAGTGGAGGCTGTATGGATCACCTGCACGGGGTGCAGGATGAAATCCTTGCGGAGCAGGGGCAGGCCAGCGCCCGCCATGCGCGCGAGGAAATCCAGGCTGCCCTTGAAGTAGGTCTCCTCCGTGAGCACGGACATGGCCGCGGCCCCGGCCTTCCTGTAGGCCTCGGCCGCCTGCTCGGGCGTGAGGCCCATGTTGATCTCCCCGCGCGAGGGCGAGGCCCGCTTGTACTCGGCGATCACCGCGCCGGGGCCGTTCTCCCACAGGGCGCGGATGAAGTCCGGGCGTTCGCCCTCGAAGGGCGCGGGCATGAGGCCCTCGTCCTCCAGCTTGATGAGGCGCTCGATCTCGGCCTGCTTGGCTTCGCGGAAACGGTTAAGCATGGGTCAGCTGGCTCCAGAAGCTGGCGGCCGCGCGGGAGGCGATGGCGTCGCGGGCCTTGTCGATGCCCTGCTTGAGCGACAGGCCGGGCTCCAGCAGGTGCAGGGCGGTGCCCAGGTTCAGGGCCAGCATGTCCTTCATGGCCTGGGGGCCGTCGCCCAGGATGAGTTCGATGAGCACGGCCACGGCCTCGTCCTTGCTGGCCACGGCCACGTCGGAGAGCTTGTGGCGCGGGATGCCGTAGTCCTCGGGCTCGATGCGGTCGCGGCGCATCCAGCCGTCGCGCACCCAGCAGACCTCGGCCGGGCCGAAGGGCGAGAGCTCGTCGAAGCCGCCAGCGCCGTGCACCACGGCGGCGTTGCGCACGCCCGTGAGCGAGAGCGCCTCCGCGATGAGCGGCACGAAGGAGGCCGTGGGCACGCCCAGCAGCTGGTGCGTGGGGCGGGCCGGGTTGAGCAGGGGGCCCATGAGGTTGAAGAGCGTGCGCGCGCCGAGCTCCTTGCGGATGGGCATGATGCGCTTGAAGGCCGGGTGGAAGTTGGGCGCGAACAGGAACACGAAGTTGCGCTGGGCCAGGGCGTCGGCCACGGCGTCGGGCTCCACGGTGAGGCCCACGCCCAGCGACTCCAGCACGTCGGCCGAGCCGCACGTGGAGGAGACGGAGCGGTTGCCGTGCTTGACCACCTTGTGCCCCAGGGCCGCCAGGTACATGGCCACGGCGGTGGAGCAGTTGAAGGAGCAGGTGTTGTCGCCGCCGGTGCCGCAGGTGTCTATGCGGTCGCCTTCGAGGCCGGGCACCAGGCGGGCCTCCTCCAGGGCGGCCTTGACGCCGCAGGCGATCTCCAGCCCGGTCTCGCCCTTGGTCTTGAGGCCCATGAGGAACGCGCCCACGCAGGAGGCGGGCATCTCGCCCTTGTACATGGCGCGGAACGAGGTCAGCGCCTGCTCTTCGGTAAGGTTCTTGCCTATGGCCAGATGTTCGAGGACTTCCATCGCGGGCTCCTTCTTGCCTGTCTTTTCGGCGTCGCCCGGGGTGCCGGGCGGGAAAATCGTTCTGCGTTCTACTTGCGCGCCACCGGGCAGTTGAACAGCGTCGAGCGCGTCACCCTGTCCGAGAGGCCCTCGCGCTTGATGATGGCCAGCGAGAGCTCGTATTGCCACGGCTCGGAAAGCGGCGAGACGTAGATGCTCTCGATGATGTGCGCCGGCTCCACGGTGATGTGCAGGCCGTTTGGGTCCAGAAGCCGGGGGTTCTGGTCGCCCTCGTCATTGATGAAGATCAGGCGGAACTCCTTCTCGTGCTCGAAGGGCCTGCGCTTGAGCAGGGAGAAGTCGTAGATGTCGCTGATCTGGCAGTCGTCCTGGGCCACGTCCTTGTAGAGCACCTTGCCCGCGGTGAGGTCGTGGGGGGCGAGCTCGCTCACGAGCGCGCCGAAGGTGGTCTGCACGGCCAGGGAGTGGCCACTGCCCCCGAAGAGCTTCCACATGGCCTCGGACTCGTGCTCGCTCACGTGCCAGGAGTTCACGAACACCTTGGAGCGCTCGTTGCTGATGTAGTCGTCGTGGCGCTTGAGGAAGCTCTTCCAGGCCTCGGGGCTGGCCTCGTCCCGGGCGGTGGCGTACATGCCGGGCGGCATCAGGCACTCGTAGGGGTCGTGGAGCCTGTCCACGCGGCGGAAGTAGAGACGCTTCATCAGCAGGAAGTCGAGGAACTTCTCGAACGTCAAGTACTTCCACAGGGTGGTTTCGCTACCGGCCTCGTCGCCGTTGGAGAGGTTGCGTATGGAGAGGGGCATGGCGGCTCCGCGCTAGGCGATCTTCTCCGGGAAATTCTTGAGCAGCTTCATGCCGTCCGGCGTGAGCACGCTCTCCGGGTGGAACTGCACGCCCACCCAGGGGCGATCCTTCCACCTGAGCCCCATGACCTCGTTCTCGTCGGTCCAGGCGGTGATCTCCAGCTTCTCCGGGGCCTTGTGGGCTAGCACCAAGAGCGAATGATACCTGCAGACCTCCATGGGGTTGGGCAGGCCCTCGAACAGCCCCGTCTCCCTGTGGGTCACCAGGCTGGTCTTGCCGTGCATGATCCTGTCCGCCACCACCACGGGCGCACCCGCGAAGTGGCCCAGTATCTGGTGCCCCAGGCACACGCCCAGGAGCGGGGTCTTCTTGGGCAGGTGGTTCAGGAACTCCAGGCAGAGCCCGGCGTTCTCCGGCCTGCTCGGGCCGGGGGAGATGCAGCAACGCTCCACCGTGCCGGACTTGGCCAGCTCGATGATCTCCGGGTCGTCGTTGGTCTTGACCACGGGGTCCATGCCGAGTTGCTGGAAGTACTGCACCAGATTGAAGGTGAACGAATCGAAGTTATCGACGAGCAAAAACATCGCCTTCCTCCTGTTTTGCAAGCACTTCGGCGAGCACGCGGGCCTTGTTGTGCACTTCCTTCCATTCCATCTCGGGGATCGAGTCGTAGACGATGCCCGCGCCGGTCTGCCAGTGGACCATGCCGTCCTTGAACCACATGGAGCGGATGAGGATGCCGGTATCCAGGTCCACGCGGCCCTTGTCCAGGTCGAGCCAGCCGATTGCCCCGGCGTAGGGGCCGCGCGCGATGGTCTCAAGCTCCGCGATGATCTCCATGGCGCGAACCTTGGGCGCTCCGCTCACCGTGCCCGCCGGGAACACGGAGCCGATCACGTCCAGGGCGTCCATGCCTTCCTTGAGCTTGGCCGTGACGTAGGAGGTCAGGTGCAAAACGTGCGAGAAACGCTCCACCTGCATGAACTTTTCCACCCGCACGCTGCCCGGGGTGGCAATGCGGCCCAGGTCGTTGCGGCCCAGGTCAACGAGCATCACGTGCTCGGCGCGCTCCTTGGGGTCGGCCAGCAGGTCCTGAGCGAACTGTTCGTCCTGGGCTTCGTCCTTGCCGCGCGGGCGTGTGCCCGCGATGGGCGCGGTGGTCAGCTTGCCGTCCACGCAGCGCACCAGGAACTCCGGCGAGGAGCCCACCAGCGTGAGTCTCGGCAGGCGCACGAAGAACATGTAGGGCGAGGGGTTCACTTGCCTCAGCCTGCGGTACACCGCGAAGGGGTCGCCGTTGAAGGGGGCGTGGAAGCGGTTGGAGAGCACCACCTGGATGCATTCGCCCTGGCGGATCATCTCCTTGGCCTTGCGCACGTTCTCAAGGAAGGGCTGCTCGCCGGGGTGGTGCAGCACCGCGCCCATTTCGGGCTTCTCCATGCTGCGCAGCACGTTGGTGGTGTCCAGCTTGGGGCGCATGCCGCCGCCCAGGGTCAGCAGGCAGCAGCGGTGGCGCAGGTGGTCGAAGAGCACCACGTGGCCGGGCAGCACGAGCGTGACATCCATGTCCTTGGGGGGGATCACCTTGGCCAGCTTGGGCGTGAACAGCGCGGCCGAGGCGTAGCCGAAGTAGCCGTAGAGGCCCCGCGTGATGGCCGGGAGTTCGCCCGCGTCGTCGGGCGGGGTGACGGTGATGGCGGCCATGAGCTGGCGCACGCCCTCCAGGAAGGGCAGGCCCGAGAGCTCCTCAAGGGGCTTCAGGCGGTCGTCCCTGGTGGTGAGCAGGAGTTTGCCCTCCTGGCATTGGGCCGTGAGGCGGAAATCCCAGGCCAGGATCGAGTAGCGGCCCAAACGGCCGTCCACTTCGGCGGACTCGAAGAGTATGCCCGGCCTGTCGCCCACCAGCCCGAGGTACAGGCTGATGGGGGTCTGCACGTCGGCGGGCAGCCACTTTGCTTCTTGCAGGAGCTCGATCATGGCGCGTCCTTGTCGTAATCGTTGCGTCGTTTCGTTTTATGTCGTCCAAGCGTGCCGGGGAAGGCCTCCGGCGGCCAAAGGGCTTCGCCCTTTGGAATCTCCAATAAAGGTATGGGGCTTATGTTTCGTCCCGGCTCCCGGCCCTGTCCCGCTCGTCGGTGAAATCCCATATATTTGAAGAGTATGGTCTTTCACCATCCTCGCGGGACAGGGCCGGGAACCGGCGCGTCACCGCGTTTTCAAATGCCCAAGATCGGATTCTTTCCGTTTCGCATCCAACCGTGCGGCCTGGGTCTCCGGTGTGCCTCGCCGCGCCGCACCCGGGTCATATTCTTCAAATATATGGCTCGGGTGCGGCGCGGGGAGGCACACCGGAGGCCAAACCCAACGAAAACTACTTCTTCCCCCGCGAAAACCCTTTCGCGCAGCCCGGCTTCCCACCGTCCGGCCACCAGCCCTTGGCCCGCTCCACCAGCAGCTCCAGGTCGCCGCCAGCGGCCACGTTCAGGTAATTCCTGTACGAGCGCACGGCCTCCAGGCTGTAGGGGTTGGCTTCGAACAGCAGCCGAAACAGCCCCGCGTCCTCCAAGATCAGCTTCCTGGCCGATTCCAGCCTTCGCATGAACGAAGGCGTCAAATAGCGTGCGAACTCCTCGTGGTTGGCCTGGGAGGCCAGATAGGCCACCGTGGTCACGAAGTTGAGCCCCTGCACGTAGGCCATGGCCCGGTCGTGGTCGTGGGCGTCGGCGTTGAAGGGCGCGAAGCCCAGCTTGGCCATCAGCTCCGTGGCCTGGCGGCAGGCCTCCTCCCCGCGCCCGTGGCACACGGCCACGCGCAGCGCCTCCCCCTCGGGCGGCACCGGCCCGAACAGCGGGTGCGTGCCCACCACCGGCCCCTGGTGCAGGGCCAGCATCTCGTCCATGGGCCGCACCTTCACGGAGCAGATGTCCGCCACGATGGTCCCTTTGGGGATCATGGGCGTAAGCCAGGCCAGCACCTCCGTGAGCGCCTG
>JBKICO010000309.1:0-12851 GCA_046567065.1 Acidobacteriota bacterium | reverse complement strand
GCATGCCGGTCTTGGTGGCGCGGAAGGGAATGTCTTCAAGGACCGTGCGAAGCTGCAGAGCGACGAAATCGGCATCCGGGGCGTGGATGCCCGCCACCCCCTGGGTGTTCTGGGCCGTGAGCGCGGTGATCACGCTGGCGCCGTAGCAGCCGTGGGCCATGAAGGTCTTGAGGTCGGCCTGGATGCCGGCCCCGCCGCCGCTGTCCGACCCGGCGACGGTGAGGACGCAGGCTGGGGCGCTCATGCCTGGGCTGCCTCTTCTTCCTCGTCCATGGCCTCGTCGCTGTGGCGGATGGACTTGAGCGACAGGCCGCTCCTGGCCAGGACCAAGAGCCCGGTGAGCGTGGTGGGGATGTACTGCATCATGTGGATGAGGAAGCCGATGGCCAGGGCCAGCTCCTTGTCCACCTTGAACAGGCCCAGCCCGAAGATCACGGCGGCCTCGAACACGCCCACCGCCCCAGGGGAGGACGGCATGGCCATGCCCAGGGCGGAGAGGATGAACACGGCCAGGGTCTGGCCCATGGTCAGCTTGAGGTTGGCAACCCACAGCACGGTGAGGAAGGTGGGGATGGCGTACAGCAGCCAGACCAGCGCCGTGTAGACCATGAGCACGATCAGGTAGCGCAGCGTGACGCCGTGCACGAGCTGCAGCTTGACCTCGATGATGAACTCGCGCAGGCGCTCGATGGGGATGACCGCGATGACGCGGTCCGCCAGGGCGGGCCACTTGCGCACCACGAACAGGCAGGCCCAGATGGTGCCCACACCCACGGCCAGCGGGAAGAAGGCCATCTTGAGCTTGAAGTGGAAAGCCACCACCAGGCCCATGGCCAGGATGGCGTTCAAGTCGAAGAAGCGCTCCCAGAAGACCATGCTGATGGTTTGGCCCAGGGAATAGCCGCACTGGCGGCGCAGGTAGAAGCATTTGGCCAGCTCGCCCAGCTTGGCCGGGGCCACGTTGTTCACGGCCATGGACAGCAGGAAGGATTTGAGCCCAACCCAGTTGCCGCAGTCGTACCCGGAGAGGAAGTTCATGCGCAGCGCCATGGCCCCGTAGCCCAGGAAGGAGAGCAGCGTGGTCACAACGATGGCGGTGGTGTCGAACTGGACGAAAGCCTGCCGGAGCTTGTCGAAGTCCTGGAACTGGACGCTGGCGAGCATGGCCATCCAGTCGCCATGGGAAGCCGCCAGCTTGAAGGCCTCCGTGTTGACGTCGCACAGGGCGTAGAGCAGGCACACCGCAACGAAGACGAGGCGCAGGACGAAGCTGAAGGTTTTCTTTACGATCATCTGCGGGGCTTTATTACGGCGCGCTAGCGGTTGAAGGTTTCCTGCAGCCGGTAGCGCAGGTGCGTGAAGCGTTTGGTGGTGCCCACCGCGCCCAGGCCGATGCCCAGGGCCTTCTTTCCGCCCAGGATCACGGCCAGCTTCCTGGCCCGCGTGAGGGCCGTATAGATGAGGTTGCGCTTGAGCATGACGAAGTGCTGCGTGACGATGGGCACGACCACCACGGGGTATTCGCTGCCCTGGGACTTGTGCACGCTCACGGCGTAGGCCAGGGCGAGCTCGTCCAGGTCGGCGCTTTCGTAGGGCACTATGCGCCCGTCGAAATCGACGCTGAGTTCGGCGGCGTGTGGGTTAACATCCACGATCCACCCCAGGTCGCCGTTGAAGACGTCCTTTTCATAGTTGTTCTTCGTCTGCAAGACTCTATCGCCCTGGCGGAACCGATTTTTTCCCCTGACCAGCTCCCTGCCGGAGGGGTTGAGCCGCCCCTGGAGGAGTTCGTTGAGCGCCTGGGTGCCCACCTCCCCCTTGTGCATGGGCGAGAGCACCTGGATGTCGCGCCGGGGATCGAAGCCGTAGGTGCGCGGGATGCGCTCCGCCACCAGATCCACTATCTTCTCCTGCACCTGCTGCGGGTCGTCGCACTCCACCCAGAAGAAGTCCGCCTCGGGGGGCTTCTTCACGGACTGCACCGGGAACTTGCCCTCGTTCACCCGGTGGGCGTTGACCACGATCATGGATTCCAGCGCCTGCCGGTAGATGTGCGTGAGCCGGGCCTGTTCGATGGAGCCGGAATCGAGCATGTCGCCCAGCACGTTGCCCGGCCCCACGGAGGGCAGCTGGTTCACGTCGCCCACCAGCACCAGGCGGCACGTCAGCGGCAGGGCGCGTAGCAGGCTCAAGAGCAGCTGCACGTCGAGCATGCTGGCCTCGTCCACCAGCACCACGTCGGCCTTGAGCTTGTGCTCCTCGTTGTGGGCGAAGCCGCCCCCCGGGTTGGAGCCCAGCAGCCGGTGCATGGTGGAGGCCGGGAAGCCCGTGGCCTCGGTCATGCGCTTGGCCGCGCGGCCCGTGGGCGCGCACAGCCGCACCTTGTAGCCCAGTTTGTCCAGGGCGCGCACGATGGCCTTGGTGATGGTTGTCTTGCCGGTGCCTGGGCCGCCCGTAATAATGAAGGTCTTGTTGGTGCAGGCCTGGGTTACGGCCAGATGCTGCTCGCTGGAGAGGGTGATGCCGCATTCGGCCTCAACCGAGGGCATGATCTTGGCCACCTTGTCCGCGGGCATGGGCGCCGGGTGGGAGGATATGGCCCAGAGCCGCTCGGCTATCTCGCGCTCCCAGTTGTAGAAATGGGTCAGGTAGACGGCGTGTTCGATCTCCTGCTGGGGCAGGCGTTCGATACGCACCTTCTTCTGCAGGTCCAGGTTCTCCAGGGCCTCGGCCAGCAGATGCAGCCCAACGCCGCCGAGCATGGCGTCCACCCGCTCCAGCAGTTCGTCGCGCGGGTAGAAGAGGTGCCCGGCGTCGCCCAGGGTGAACAGACCGTAGATGACGGCCGCCTCCAGGCGCTGGGGGCAGTCCGGGGCGAAGCCCAGCTTGAGGGCCATGGCGTCGGCTGTCTTGAAGCCGATTCCGTGGATGTCGTAGGCCAGCCCGTAGGGGTTATCCTTGAGCTTCTGCACCGCCCCTGAGCCGTAATGCTTGAAGATGCGCTGGGCGAAGGTGGTGGGAACGTCGTGGGTCTGCAGGAAGAGCATCAGCCCGCGCACTTCGCGCTGCTCGTTCCAGCTGGCCGTGATCTTCTCCAGCACCTTGGGGGTGATGCCCTTGACCGCCAGGAGCTTCTCCGGGGCCTCGTCGAGCACGTCGAGCACCTTGTCCCCGAACTCGGCCAGCATCTTGCCCGCCAGCACCGGCCCCACGCCCTTGATCTGCTTGGACTCCAGGTAGCGCTTGATGCCCGTGAGGGAGGCGGGCATGCGCTGCTCGAAGTACTCCACCGCGAACTGGCGGCCGTACTGGGCGTGGGTGGTCCACTGCCCGCGCAAAAAGAGCGTCTCCCCGGGGGAGACCTGCCCCATGGTGCCCACGATGGTCACCACGCCGGGCTCGCCCTTGGCCTGCACCTTGGCCACCAGATAACTTGTGGACTCGGAGAAGAAGGTGACGGTGTGCACCTCGCAGGTCAGCTCGGCGGGCGGCGCGGGCCGCTCCACCAGGCTCCCCCTGCCCTCGCGCGCCATCAGCCCAGCTCCTGGCGGTGAACCATGGACTGGCGCAGGGTCTCCTTGTCCACGTATTTCACCTCGGCCCCCAGGGGGATGCCCTGGGCCAGGCGCGTCAGGCGCACGCCCGGATACTGGCGCTCAAGCAGGTTCTTGATGTAGCTGGCCGTGGCCTCGGCCTCCAGGGTGGTGCCCAGGGCCAGGATGACCTCGCTCACGTGGCCCTCGTTCAGGCGGGCCTGGAGGCGTTCGATCTCCAGGCTGCCCGGCTCCACGCCGTCCAGCGGGGAGATGAGCCCGCCCAGGATCAGGTAGCGGCCCTTGTACAGGGCGGTCTCCTCCAGGGCCAGCAGCGAGTCCCACTCGCTGACCACGCACAGCGACTCCTGGGTGCGGCGCGGGTCGGCGCAGATGGGGCACGGGTCGGACTCGGCCAGGCCCGCGCAGCCCGAGCAGATGAACAGGCTGTCGCGCAGGTCGTGGATGGAGCGGCCCAGGCCCCGGGTGCGCTCCTCGGGCCACTTGAGCAGGGTCAGCGCTGCCCTCAGGGCGGACTTGGGCCCCAGACCCGGCAGTTTGGAGAGTTCGCCCACCAGGTCGGCGAGCGGCTTGGGCAGTCCGGCCATGCGCTAGAAGAGCCCCGGGATGTTCAGGCCGCCGGTGATCCCGGCCATCTCGGACTGCTGGAGTTCGCGGGCCTTCTTGAGCGCGTCGTTGACGGCGGCCAGCACCAGATCCTGCAGCATCTCCACGTCGGCGGGGTCCACCACGGCCTTGTCGATGGTCACGGAGACGATCTCCTGGGAGCCGGTGGCCTTTACGGTGACCATGCCGCCCCCGGCGGTGGCCTCCACCTGGCGGTTGGCCATGTCCTGCTGCAACTGCTGCATCTTGCGCTGCATCATCTGCGCCTGGCGCAGCATATCTCCCATGCCTTTCATATCTTCCTCCGGGAAATCAGGTTCACGATTTGTGTTGCACGTCGATGATGTAGGCCCCGAGCGTCTGCTGGGCCTCCTTGAAGAGCGGGCTCTGCTCCACCTGGGCGCGCAGCTCCTGCGTGGGCTTGCGCTGGGCGGTGCGCTCCACGTCGAAATCAAGGCCCGTGTCAGGGCCGAAATAGTCGTGCACGAGGCCGCGCAGCACATTCACGGACTCGGGCTTGCCGGTGAGCTGCCCGTGCATGAACTCGTTCTTGCACTTCAGGCGCAGCACGTCGCCCCTGTCCCCGGCGTCCAGGGAGCCCCCGGCCAACTGCCCGAAGGCCACGCGCAGGGGCGGATGGTTCTTGAGCGCGTGCAGGGCGTACTCGTGGAAGGCCTTCCAGGTGCGCGGCCCGCGCGGGCGCTCCGCCTCGGGGGCGGGGCGCGCCTGGGCCTGCGGCGGTGCGTTCTGGCCGCTCCAGTCAGGCGCGGGACCGGCCGATTGCGCGCCTGCCGCATTCCGGGACGCATTCTGAGACGCATTGTGGGCCTGATGCGGGGCCGATGCCTGGCCCGGCTGCCGCGACGGATACGAGGCCGCCGCAGGAGGTTGCCCCTCCCGCCCTTCCTGCCAGGACCCTGACGCGGGCGCTGGCGCTGGGTGCGGGGCTCTGGGCGGGGTGGATTCCGGCCCGTATGCGGGCGCGGGCGCGGCCTGGGGCGGACGCCAGCCCTGATGCCCCGCTCCGTATTGCGGCGGCGCGGAGTTGGGCGCGGGTCGCGGCCCGCCGCCGTAGCCGCCGCCTGGTCCGCCGCTGGGACCGCCGCTGGGACCGGTGGGCCGCGCGGGCTGGCAGGCCCCGGCGTTCATGGCCTCAAGCGAGAGCAGGCGCGGCACGTAAGCCAGGTTGAGCATCAGGAGCTCCAAGGCCAGGGCGGGCTCCAGGCTGGTCATCACCCGGCGCTGGCCTTCCAGGGTCATCTGCCAGCAGGCGTGGATGTGCCGGGCCTCGAAATCCCTGGCCCAGCCCAGCCACTGGCGGCCTTCCTCCTCGGAGAGCTCCAGGGAGCCAAGGGCCTTCTCCCCGGCCTGGTTGAGCAGGAACAGGTTGCGCCAACTGGAGGCCAGCTCGCGCAGGAAGAAGCCGATGTCCAGGCCCCGGTCCAGCACGTTGCGCAAGAGTTCGCTCACGGCCAGGCAGTCCTGCTCCTTGAAGGCCTGCATGAGCGTGAGGAACACGTCCTGCCCGGCCAGGCCCAGGATGTCGCGCACGTCCTGCTCGCGCAGGCTCGCCCCGCCCATGGCCAGCACCTGGGCCAGAAGCGACATGGAGTCGCGCACGCTGCCCGCGCCGCGCCTGGCGATGAGGCTCACGGCCCCCGGCTCGTAGTCGATGGCCTCCCGGGCCAGCAGGCCGTTCAGGTGGGCCTCAAGCTCGGGCTGCATCAGGCGCTTGAACACGTAGTGCTGGCAGCGGCTGATGATGGTGGGCAGGATCTTGTGGGGCTCCGTGGTGGCCAGGATGAAGGTCACGCGGCCCGGCGGCTCCTCAAGGGTCTTGAGCAGCGCGTTGAAGGCCGCCTTGGAGAGCATGTGCGCCTCGTCGATGATGAAGACCTTGTATCGGCTCTGCAGCGGGGCGTAGCCGATGTCCTCCTTGAGGCGGCGGGCTTCCTCGACGTTGCCGTGGGTGGCGGCGTCGATCTCGATGACGTCCGGCGAGACCCCGGCCGTAATCTGGCGGCACTGGGAGCACTCGTTGCACGGCTCGGCCGTGGGGGCCGTCACGCAGTTGAGGGCCTTGGCCAGCACGCGGGCCAGAGTGGTCTTGCCCACGCCGCGCGTGCCGGAAAAAAGGTAGGCGGGCGCGATCTTGTCCTCGGCGGAAGCCTTGGACAGGATGCGCTTGATCGCTTCCTGCCCGGCCACGTCGCTGAAGCGCTGGGGCCGGTATTTTGATGTGAGGCTCGGTGCTGACATGGTTTCGCCCGGGGGGCCGCCTGGCCCTCCGATGAAAAATCGCTAGACGGTGTATCCGTGCAGCCAGGAGGCGTACGCGGGGTTTTCGCCCTTGACCACGCGGAAGAACTCCCTCTGCAGGAGCTTGGTCACTTCCCCTGCCCTGCCCTGGCCGATGACGCGCCGGTCGATCTCCCGGATGGGGGTGATCTCCGCCGCGGTGCCCGAGAAGAAGGCCTCGTCCGCGGTGTAGAGCTCGTCGCGGGTGAAGCGTTCCTCGCGCAGGGGGATGCCCAGATCGCGCGAGAGGGTGATGATGGCGTCGCGGGTGATGCCCGAGAGCACGGAGGTCAGCGGCGGGGTCTTGATGGCCCCGTCCTTGACCATGAAGATGTTCTCGCCCGAGCCTTCGGAGACGAAGCCGTCGGTATCCAGGAGCATGGCCTCGTCGTAGCCGTCGGCCAGGGCCTCCGTCTTGGCCAGCACGGAGTTGACGTAATTGCCGCAGACCTTGGCCTTGGTCATCATCACGTTGACGTGGTGCCTGGCGAAGGAGGACGTCTTGATGCGGATGCCCTGCTCCAGGGCCTCCTCGCCCAGGTAAGCGCCCCAGGGCCACACGCAGATGGCGTTGTGGATGGGGTTCTTGCCGGGGCTGACCCCGAAGGACACGCCCGTACCTATGAAGGTGATGGGCCGGATGTAGCCCTCCTCCAGCTTGTTGGCCTTGAGCGTCTCGAGGATGGCCTCCACGATCTGTTCCTGGGTGAAGGGGATGGCGATCTCGACGATCTTGGCGGACTCGAACAGCCTGCGCACATGCTCCTTGAGCCGGAACACGGCCGAGCCCCCGCCCGTCTGCCTGTAGGCCCGGATGCCCTCGAACACCCCCACGCCGTAATGAAGGGTGTGGGTCATCACGTGGACGCGCGCCTCGTCCCAGGGGACGAGCGCGCCGTCGAACCAGATCAGCTCGGTTTTGGACGACATGGAGACGGTCCTTCCTTAAGATACGTAGTAATCATGGCGCGGGGAGCGTCCAGGGCTCGAAACAGACAGGCTAGACAAAAGCCCCTGCCAGGTCAAGAAGGCCCCGGAAACGCACAGGCCAGGCGCCGCCCGCACGGAAGCGGATGCACAAGCCGGAGCGCATGCGCGCAACGGCGCCGGGGCGCGAGGCCGCACATTTCACTCCGGGCGTCCGGCCATTGCCAAGCGGCCTCCCCGTGCGTATTGGACATCAGCCCATGAGCACCACGCCCCCCATCGGCCCAGGCTTGCCCTGGCTGGCCCCCCTTGCAGGATACTCCGACCTCCCCTTCAGGATGCTCTGCCGCGACTACGGCGCGGCCTGCGCCGTCACGGAGATGGTCAGCGCCAAGGGCATGGTCTACCACAGTCCAGGCACCAAGGACCTGCTCGCCACCTGCCCGGAGGACTCCCCCCTGGTTGTGCAGCTCTTCGGCGCGGAGCCCGAGATGTTCGACCGGGCCATGGACATGCTCCTGGAACGCGGCTTCCGCTACTTCGACCTCAACTGCGGCTGCTCGGTGCCCAAGGTGGTCAAGTCCGGCTCGGGCTCGGCCCTGCTGCGCACCCCGGAGCTGCTCTACTCCATCGTGAAGGTCATGGTGGCCAAGGCCGGGCCGGGAGCGGTGAGCGTGAAGCTGCGCACGGGCTGGGCCGCAGGCGACGAGGCCGTGTTCCCGGTGGCGCGCGAACTGGAGAACCTGGGCGCGGCCTGGCTCACCCTGCACCCCCGGCACGCCCGGCAGGGCTACTCAGGCACGGCGGATTGGTCCCAGGTGGCCAGGCTCAAGCGGGAGGCGGGCATCCCCGTGCTGGCCAGCGGCGATCTTTTTACCGCCGCCGACGCCCGGAACTGCCTGGAGCAAACCGGGGCCGACGGCGTGATGTTCGCGCGCGGGGCCATGTACGACCCGGCTGTGTTCAGCCACTTCCTGAGCGAGGCACCACAGGTTCCGTCCGGCCCCGAGGTGGCCCGCATGATCGAGCGCCACGCCGCCTACATCCGCCGCTTCGGCAGGCCGGCGAAGGCCATTCTGCGCATGCGCTCCATCGTGCCCCGCTACATCCGCAACCTGCTGGGGGCGCGCGCCTTGCGGCAGGAGGTGGGCACGTGCGAGTCGTGGGAGCATCTTTCGGAAATCGTCGAGCGGGTGGCCCTGGCGCAATGCGCGCCCTGCGAAGGCCACCACCAGGAGGAGCATGATGGAAGTCGTCAGGGCTAAATCGGCCGGATTCTGCATGGGCGTGGGCCTGGCCCTGCGCAAGCTCGACGAGTTGCTGGCGGACCAGAACCTCGCGGCCCCCATCTGCACCTTCGGCCCCCTCATCCACAACCCCCAGGTGCTCAAGGAATACGAGGAGCTGGGCGTGGCCTGCTCCGAGAACCCCGAGGAGATCGAGGCCGGGTCCATCGTGCTCATCCGGGCCCACGGCGTGCCCCGGCTGGTGTACGAGCGCCTGGCCGCCAGCGGCCTCAAGGTGGCCGACGCCACCTGCCCCAAGGTGATGAAGGCCCAGCGCCTGATCGCCAAGGAGGCCGCCAAGGGGGGCATCCTGCTGCTCTACGGCGAGGAGGACCACCCCGAGGTGCGCGGGCTCCTGAGCCACGCGGCCAACGGGGCCATCGTGTTCGGAAACCTCGAGGAGCTGCCGGAGGACGCGCTCGACCCCCGGGAGTCCTATTTCCTCGCGGCCCAGACCACCCAGGACGACGCGGGCTTCAAGCGCATCCGCGAACGGCTGCTCCACCTGCTCGGCCGCGAGATCCCAGTGCTTCGCACCATCTGCGACGCGACGCAGATGCGGCAGGAGGAAGTCATCGCCTTGTCCGGCACGGTGGACATGATCGTGGTGGTGGGCGGGCGCAACAGCGGCAACACCCGCCGCCTGGCCAAGGTCGCCCAGGACAGAGGGGTGCCCTGCGTGCACGTGGAGACGGCCGACGAGCTGCCCCTGGAAAAGATGCGCGGCCTCGCCCGCATTGGCTTGACAGCGGGAGCCTCAACCCCCAAAAAGATCATCGACGCGGTGGAAACCGCATTGTTGAAGCTGTAATTCCGGAGGGACCTGATGGCCCAGACCAACATTCTGCTCGAATCCGGCACCAATGAACTCGAAATCGTCGAGTTCTACCTCGATGAGCAGGTGCCGGAGGGCGATCCTTCCGGGCTCTCGACGTACAAGGGCTACTACGGCGTCAACGTGGCCAAGGTGCTGGAGATCATCCGCCTGCCGCGAGTGACCGAACTTCCCGAAGTGGCTCACCCCTCCGTGCTTGGCGCCTTCAACCTGCGCAACCACATCATTCCCCTTGTGGACCTTTCCGTCTGGCTGGACAAGCAACGCGAAGACACTGAATCCCCCAAGGTCATCGTCACGGAGTTCAACAAGGTCACCACCGCTTTTCTGGTCACGGGCGTCACACGCATCCACCGGCTCAGTTGGGAGGCCGTGGAGCCGCCCAACAACTATGTCTCCACCTTGAGCGGCGATTCCATCACCGGCGTGGTCAAACTGGAGGACCGCATCGTCTTCCTGCTCGACCTGGAAAAGATCGTGGCCGACCTGAACCCCTCCCTGGGCCTCAAGCTGGACACCACCATCGACTGGCGGGCCAGCAAGCGTTACCGCGCCCTCATCGCCGACGACTCCGCCCTGGTGCGCGAGATGCTGCGCGACCTCATGGAAAAGGCCAACTTCGACGTGGAGGTGGTGAACACCGGGCTTCAGGCCTGGGAGCGCCTGCTGCAGATCAAGCAACTGGCCGAGGAGAACAACACCCAGGTGACGGACTACGTGCAGGTGGTGGTCTCCGACATCGAAATGCCCACCATGGACGGCCACAACCTCACCAAGCGCATCAAGGAGGACAGCGCCCTGGGCAAGCTGCCGGTGCTGCTGTTCTCTTCGCTCATCACGGACAAGCTCCGCCACAAGGGCGAGGCCGTGGGCGCGGACGACCAGATTTCAAAGCCAGAGGTGAGCCAGCTGGCCCTGCGCGCCAAGACCATCATCGAGCAGAGCCTCGGCGCCTGAGCCGGGCCGCCGCCCCCGCTGAAAACAACGGCGCCCGGAGGCTTTCGCCTCCGGGCGTTTCGTTTTCATCCCCGGCCCCTTCCCGTTTGGGGTGTTTGCGTTTTCTGGTATACTTTTCCTTGCCGTCCATGGCCTTCCCCGGCGGGGGCTGGCGCTTGCGCACCGCCGGGAGCTCCTCCCGCGGGATCACGATGGTCTGCTTCGCCTTCATGGCGTCCTCCTCGGTTTGTGTCAGCCGCTGCCATAATCATCCGAATCGCGGCTGTCCATAGACTTCCCTCCCTGCTTGTTCTTACGCCCGGAATATGGCACCTGTTCGCCACATTAACACGAGTTCAGCGCATCCTGCCAGCATCGCCGGAATGTCGATGGAACGTTCGTGCGTATACCGAACCTTTTATTCAACAGGGCGCCCGAATGAAGAACACCTCTCTTCTCGTTAAGCTTGGCGGCATCGCCGTCATCACTTCGCTGCTGACGGCCGTAGTGGGCATCAGCGGCTGGATGGGCCTGGACAAGGCCAACACCTCGCTGGAAAGCTTCGCCACCAGTACTTTCCCCTCGGTGAACGCCCTCTCGGAATGCAAGGACGGCATCGTCTCGGCCAGGCGCATCGAGCAGAGCCTGCTGATACCCGAGCTGGCCACCAAGGACGAGATCGCCAGCCGCACCGCCATGTTCGACAAGGAATGGCAGCGGGTCCGCGCGGGTCTGAGCGCCTACGACGCCATAGAAAAGGACGAACGTGAGAAGCGTGACTGGGCCGACACCAAGGCGGGCATCGCCGAGATGGAAAATCTCCAGCTCGAGGTACTGGGCCTGGTGAAGGATGGCAAGCGCACCCTGGCCATGGGCAAATCCGGCTCGAAGGGCAGGGAAGCGTTCCGGGCCGTGGCCGCCAAGCTGGACACCCTGGTCAAGTACAACACCGACGAAGCCCGGGCCACCGTGGCCAACTCCGTGGGTGACGGCAAGGCCTCCCAGCTTCTGTTGACCATCACGGCCCTGAGTTGCGCGGCGCTCTCCATCCTGCTCTCGCTGCTCGCGGCAAGGGCCATATCCGGCGGGCTCAAGCGTGTGGTGGGCTTCGCCGTTGCCGTTGCCGGAGGCCGCCTGGACGAGCGCCTCGACATCGACCAGAAGGACGAGGTGGGCCAGTTGGCCCAGAGCCTGCGCACCATGGTCGCCAGCCTCAAGGAAATGATCGCCCACGCCAACGAGCAGTCCGAACAGGCCCGCCTGCGCACCCAGGAGGCCGAGCAGGCCACCCGGGACGCCGACGCGGCCAGGGCCCAGGCCGAACTGGCCAAGGCCGAGGGCATGCTGCAGGCCGCGCGGCGCATCGAGGGCGTGGTGGAGGTAGTCACCTCCGCCTCGGACAAGCTCTCGGAGCAGATCGAGCAGTCCTCCCGGGGCAGCGAGATCCAGTCGCAACGCATCGGTGAGACGGCCGCCGCCGTTTCGCAGATGAACACGACCGTGCTGGACGTTGCCCGCAACGCAGGCAGGGCGGCTGAGATGTCGGGCAATGCCCGCTCGCAGGCCGAGGACGGCGCGGGCATCGTGGGCAAGGTGATCGCAGGCATCGGCGAGGTGCAGCAGCAGGCCCTCTCCCTGAAAGACGAAATGACGGACCTGGGCAGGCAGGCCCAGGGCATCGGGCAGATACTGGGCGTCATCTCCGACATAGCCGACCAGACCAACCTGCTGGCGCTCAACGCGGCCATCGAGGCGGCCAGGGCCGGCGAGGCCGGGCGTGGCTTCGCCGTGGTGGCCGACGAGGTGCGCAAGCTGGCCGAAAAGACCATGACCGCCACCAAGGAAGTGGGCGAGGCCATCCGCGCCATCCAGGCCAGCACCCGCCACAGCATCGAAAGCGTGGACGGCGCCGTGGCCAGGATCGGCGAGGCCACGGAAATGGCCGGACATTCCGGCGAGGCCCTCACGCGCATCGTGGAGCTGGCCGAAATCACCAGCGACCAGGTTGCGTCCATCGCCACCGCCTCGGAGCAACAGTCCGCCGCCAGCGAGGAGATCGCCCGCTCCATCGACGACGTCAGCCGCGTCTCCAACGAAACTGCGGTCTCCATGCAGCAGTCGGCCAGCGCCGTGCAGGAGCTGGCCAACCAGGCCCAGGAACTCAGGAATCTCGTGCTGGAGATGCAGAACACCCCGGCGGGCGGCCAGGCGGCCCTGCCGGGCGCGCGGGCCGCGCTGGCGCTGGCCTGATCGCAAGCCTGGACTGGGCTGGCCGGACAGGGCCGGACTGGCCTGGCCTGGACTGGGCTGGACAGGCCTGGACTGAGCTGGACAGGCCTGGACTGAGCTGGACTGGGCTGGACTGAGCTGGACTGGGCTGGCGCGATTCGGCATCACGCGAAGGCCCCA
>JBKICO010000308.1:0-5238 GCA_046567065.1 Acidobacteriota bacterium | reverse complement strand
GGTGGACGCGGTGTAGCGCCTATGGTGGCCGATGACGGCGTCGAAATTCGTATACAGGAACTGGTAGGCGGGGCTGAGCACCACCAGGCGCCCCCCGGGCTTGAGCAGCCTGGCCGCGTCGCGCAGCTCGCCCGCGTCGTCCAGGATGTGCTCCAGCACGTCCACGTAGAGCACGGCGTCGAAGCGCTCGCCCTCGCCCAGGGAGCGCACGTCCCCCAGCCGGGCCTCGCAGCAGGAAGGCAGCTCCCCGCGCCCTACGCGCTCGGCCAGCTGGGCGTGCATCACCGGGTCGGGCTCCAGGCAGAGCCAGCGGCGCTGGCTGCCGTCGCACAGGAAGCGCGTGGTGCCGCCGATGCCCGCGCCCACCTCCAGCACGTCGAGGCCAAGGTGCGGGCCGATGTGGCGCACCAGGGTCTTCTTCCAGTTGGCGGCGTGCTGGAACACAGCCAACTGGTCCGACATGGCCTGGCTGACCGAATCGGGAGCGGTCACGCCCCCTCCTTGCGGCCTGGAGCGCTGAACGTCTCGTCCTCCATGATCACGAAGGGCGGCTGCTTGCTGGTGTTGGCCTTGACCCGGTTCACCATGTGCCCCAGCGCCCCCAGGAAGATCATCTGCACCCCGAAGGTGCAGCTGATCAGCAGCCAGGTTTTCCATTCGGAACTCATGGAGAAGGCCGAGGCCAGGTTGAACACGAACAGCAGCAGGCTTGAGGCCAGCGAAATCAGGAACACCACAAGCCCCGAATAGAGGATCGTGTTGTGGATGGCGTTGGTGTAGAGGATCGTGGCCCGCAGAGAGAGCAGCATCAGGCCCAGCAGGCCCACGCGTGACGTGCCCTTGTGCCGGTCCGCCCGCTCCAGGAGCACCCCGGCCTGCCGGAAGCCCACGAAGGCCCGCAGGCCCGCCACGTAGGGGTCCACGTCGCTGATGTCGCAGATCATGGCCGCCAGCTCCCGGCGCATCACCGAGAAGGTGCCCGCGTTCACCGGGATGGGGAACGTGGCGCAGCGCGCCAGGAAGCGGTAGAACATGGGCGCGAAAATCTTGCGGATCATCCCGTCGTCGCGCTTTTTGCGCACGGCGTAGACCACGTCGTTGTGCTCCGTCCCCGCCATGAGCTCGCGGAAGTGCAGGGGGTTGTCCTGCAGGTCGGAGTCGATGAGCCCCACCCACTCCACGTCAAGCTCCGCCGCCCACTGCGAGGCCGCGCGCAGGGCCGCCAGGCAGGCGTTCTGGTGCCCGAAGTTGCGCGAGAGCCGCACCAGGCGCACGGGCAGGTCCAGGCGGGCCGCCGTGGCCCGCACGGCCTCCACCGAGCCGTCGGAGGAGCCGTCGTCCACCAGGAGCAGCCCGGCCACGGGCTGGCTTGCCGCCAGCCGGGCCACCTGCTCCATGAACAGAGGCAGGATGTCCTGCTCGTTGAAGAACGGGGCCGCCACCACCAGGGACTTCTCAGCCATTGCCCGCGCCCTCCTGGGCCTTGTCCGGGGCCTGCTCCTTGAGCCTGATGAGCACGAGGGGCACGCCGTCCACGGTGATGGCGTGCGCGTTGCGCGGGTTGGACAGGGCCTTGATCCGGTCGTGGATGCTCAGGTTCATGGTGATGATCTCGTAGTCCGAGGGCTGCCTGCCGCTCATCTCGGCGGCCTTCTTGATCCAGGCCTTGGCCGCCTTGTTGGAGTTGATCCAGTAGTCCAGCTCGTCGGTGTAGAAGGCCTGGCGGATGCCCCCGGCCAGCGGGTTGAAGTACACGGCCTGGTTGGGGTGGTTGGCGATGCTGAAGCGCACCGGGTCGTAGAGCAGGAGCGTGAGCAGGGCCAGCACGCCGATGCGGCAGGCCACGCGCCAGGCCCCCGAGTCCCAGGCGGCGCACAGGCGGCGGCAGCCCCAGACGAAGCCCCCGGCGGCCAGCACCACCATGCCCGGGTAGACGAAGAAGAAGTGGCGCATGTCGTGGTAGAGCCAGACCCCCCTGAGCACCGCGTAGGCCAGGGGGAACACCACGCTGAACCAGAGCAGCAGCACCTGCGGCCGGGCGTAGCGCCGAAGCGGCAGCAGCGTGGCCAGGCCCAGGCCCAGGAACACCACGGGCGGGGTGGCCAGCCAGAACCAGCGCAGGGCGTAGTTCCAGGGGGTCTCCTTGTAGCTGCGCACCACGCCATCGAAGAGCACCTGGTCCCAGTAGCCGGTGAGGTTGCTCATCTCCCTGAGGCTCTGGAAGGGCCGGATGAGCGGATTCTCCAGCTGCCAGGGTGAGAACAGGGCCTGGATGCAGAGCATGGCCGCGAAGGCCCCCAGGAACACCCCGGCCGAGGCGAGCGTCCTGCGCAGGTCCGGCCTGTTCTTCTCCACAAGCCAGGAGACGCCCACGAACAGGCCCGCGTAGCACACCAGCAAAAGCCCCCCGATGCGGATGGCCGTGGCCAGAGCCGCCACCACCACCAGCGCGGCCAGCCTGCCCCGGCCGATGTAGGGCCAGCGCGTGCGCATGCCGAGCATCAGATACAGTGCCAGGGCGAACAGGGCCGCGAAGGGCACGTCCTTGGGGTTGTTCATGGCGTGGGCCACGAAGCGCGGCGAGGCCAGCAGCAGCGCCGAGGCCAGCACCCCGCCCCACAGCCCGAAGAGCCTGCGGCCCATGAACCCTGCGACAACCACGGCCAGGGCCCCGGACAGGCTGCCCAGCAGGTGGCGGACCTCGTAGACATCCTCGAAATACCGGTTCAGCCCCAGCGCCGCCACGGACTTCTGGGCCACCACCGAGGCCGCCTCGAACAGGCCGCCGTAGAAGTACATGTTGGAGAAGGTCTTGGCGTCCTGGTTCTTGAAGCCCGAGGCGTAGTAGTTGTAGACGCGCTCGCCGTAGTAGTGGGCCAGCTCCTCGTCCGGGGTCTGGCCGTAGTCGAAGGACAGGGCCGGGAAGACGATGAACAGCGCCGCCGCGCACAGCACGAGGGCGGCGCGCGTGAGGCGCAGGGCCGGAGCGCCCGAGAGGCAGCCGGGGCCTGTCATGGACCCTCTACCTCCCGCAGTGGACGTTGGGGATTGTCTTCACCACGTCGTCCGGGGTGTCGGCGATGCCGTCCGGCCCGGCGGAGCGCAGCTCGTCGCGCGAGCAGTCGCCCGGGCGCTCCTGCTCGTTCTCGTTGAGCAGGTAGGGCGCGCCCCAGGGGTCGGCCAGCAGCCCGGCGGGCGTGTCGTGCTTGCGGGTGGCCGCGGTGTGGATGGCGGTGATGGCCTTTTCCCAGCGGGTGCGGCACTCGGAGCTCTTTGGCTCCTGCCAGAGGAACTTGTCCTTCTGGCAGGCGCAGCGCGTGCAGTCCGACCCGGTGACCTGCACCAGGGACTTGCCCGTGGCCATCTTGGCCTGCACCGCCAGTTGGGAGATGCGTTCCAGCGCCTCGCGGGCCTGGGCCGCGCGGTGCTCGAGGAGCGCGCTTGCCGCCAGGCGCCAGCCAGCCGGGCCGAAGGCCACGGCGCAGGCCAGCGCGGCCACGGCGCACAGGGCGGCCAGCACGCGCAGGGATTTGTTGCGGAGGTACGCGGCGGACCTGCAAGGCCCGCGCTGGAGCCTGGCGAAGGCGGCCTCCAGGGCCCCCAGCAGGGAGGCGGCGCAATCAAGGGCCTCATTCACGCCCAGGGCCTTGGGGTTGGCCGGGTCGAAGCGGCCCAGCAGCTCCACGCCGGCCTGCACGAACGCGCGGTTGTGCAGGGGCGCGCCCGCCGGGTTCTCCTCCAGCAGCCGGGCAAGCTGGCGGCCGGTCTCGGCAAGCTCGGCCAGGGAGCGGGCCGCGGGGCGCTCCAGATCCTGCGCGTAGAGCAGGTGCACCCCCTCCAGCTCCTGGCGGAAAAGCTCCAGGCCCCGGCCCGCGCGCTCACAGAAGCGCTGGAGCTGGCCCTTGCCCGGGCCTGGGGCGCGGGCGGAATCGGCGTTCGGATTCATCGGGACGAACCTTGTGGGTCTCGGGCCGCGCCCCTGCGCGTCAATGCCCGGCGATGTTGTACTTCTTGAGCTTGTACTGCAGCAGGCTCTTGGAGATGCCCAGCATCTCCGCCGCCTTGACCTGCACGAAGTCCGCGCGGGCCAGGGCGCGGCGCACCAGGGCCGCCTCGATGCGCTCCAGCGTGTCGGAGAGGTTGAGCTGCACGGGCAGCAGGTCCACGGCGGACTTGTACTGCGTCTCCTCGTCGCGAAGCTCGGCGGGCAGGTCGTCCACGCCGATGAGCTCGCCCGAGGCCAGCACCACGCAGCGCTCCACCACGTTCTGCAACTGGCGCACGTTGCCGGGCCACTCGTAGCCCGTGAGCGCGTCCATGGCCTCGGTGCTGAAGCCCTGCACGGGCTTGGCGTTCTCCGAGGCGTACTTGCGCAGGAAGTGGCTGGCCAGCAGGGGGATGTCCTCCCGGCGCTCGCGCAGGGCGGGCATGTCGATGCGCACCACGTTGAGCCGGTAGTAGAGGTCTTCCCGGAAGGTGCCCGCGGCAACGGCCTCCTGAAGGTTCTTGTTGGTGGCGGCCACCACGCGGATGTCCACCTCCACGGGCTCGGTGCCGCCCACGCGCTCGAAGGTGCGCTCCTGCAGCACGCGCAAGAGCTTGACCTGCAGCTCAGGGGTCAGCTCGCCCACCTCGTCGAGCAGCAGGGTGCCGCCGTGGGCCATCTCGAAGCGGCCGCGCTTGCGGGCCACGGCCCCCGTGAAGGAGCCCTTCTCGTGCCCGAAAAGTTCGCTCTCCAGCACCCCGGTGCTGAGCGCCATGCAGTTCACCGAGACGAAGGGGCCGTCCTTGCGGGGGGAGGCGAAGTGGATGGCCTTGGCCACCATCTCCTTGCCCGTGCCGGATTCGCCCATGATGAGCACCGTGGAGCGCGACGGCGCGGCCCGCTCCACCAGCTCCAGCACCTGGCCCATGGCCTTGGAGCGCCCGATGACCTGATGGACCGAGAAGCGCTCCTCCAGGGTCTGGCGCAGCATCAGGTTCTCGCGCTTGGCCCTGGCGTACTGGGCGGCCTTGCCCACGGTGAGCATCAGCTCGTCGTTGGAGAAGGGTTTGGTCACGTAGTCGTAGGCCCCCACGCGCATGGCCTCCACGGCCGCCTCAATGGAGCCGAAGGCGGTCATGATGATCACCGGGATGTGGGGGTAGGTCTTCTTGACGCGCTCCAGCACCTCCTGGCCTGTCATCTTGGGCATCTTCATGTCCGTGATGACCACGTCCACCTCGGATTCCTCGAGG
>JBKICO010000307.1:0-3782 GCA_046567065.1 Acidobacteriota bacterium | reverse complement strand
CCCTTCGCAGCGGGGGGCGAGCCATTTGGCTTCGCGTGGCGAACTGTTCCTCTCACCGGAACGGCTGTTTGAAATGTTGCCACCCTCTATTTCGACAGGGAACTTTTGTCAAACAAATAATGGGCCTTGATTTCGCTCACAATTTACAATTTCCGCAATGCAGCCCCTGACAGGACCCTCCAATTGCCAGCCCCGCAACTTTTTCTGTTGACTTCTTCCCGGGACGGGGCCAGAGAGCAGGCGTTCCCCGGTGAGCGAGGCTCCCGCGCGACACACAGGCCACTGCCCGGCCGCCATCCAAAGACGGCTGACCGGGTAGAACAGGCATTCCCGGACTAAGGGTCTGCCCAAGGTGGCTGAGGCTCACGCCTCTTACGGTGCGCGGTGCTGAAGCTTGAACCAGGGGGAAACGGCAACAGGCCTTTTTTGGCCGTCCTCCGCCCTTTCCCCCTTGCCCGTGGGAAAGGGTTTTTTGTTTTCCGCAACCTCAACCGGAGCTCGACCGAATGGACGCCGGTCCTACACACCCTAGTAGTAGCGATTGCGAACACTTGCGCTCCGTGGAATCCGCCGCCTAGCCGCCCCGACCTCTCCTGGTCCCGACGCCCCGGCAGCTTCCACGGACATCCCTGGATAGCAGCCGGCAGGCGAAGGGCCTCTTCCCCATAAGCCCTCTCCTCCGACTTGCAGCCGCATAGGCGGACGCCTCGCGTCATGCCCGTGCGGTCAACCGCGCAACGACACGGAGGACAAGCCAATGTCCCACAACGCCACGGCCATGGCCGCCCCCGCCGGGGCCGTCACGGTCAAGAAGAAGTGGATGCGCGAGGTCGTGACCTTCCTGATGGTCTTCGGCCCGGGCATCATCGTGATGGAGGCCGACAACGACGCCGGCGCCGTCTCCACCTATGTGCAGGCCGGGGCCCAGTACGGGCTGCACCTGCTGTGGGTGCTGGCCCTGCTGCTGCCCGTGACCTACCTCGTGCAGGAGATGGTGGTGCGCCTGGGCATCGCCACCGGCCAGGGCCACGCGGCCATGATCTACAAGCGTTTCGGCAAGTGGTGGGGGCACTTCTCCCTCATCGACCTGCAGTTGGTGAACTTCCTGACCCTGGTCACGGAGTTCGCGGCCATCGCCCTGGCCCTGGGCAAGCTGGGCATCCCCCCGGTGTGGGGCGTGCCCGCCGCGGCCATCGGGCTTTTGCTGCTGGTGCTCACGGGCAGCTACCTGCGCTGGGAGCGCATCGTGGTCTGCCTGTGCCTGATCGACATGGCCTGGCTGTTCATCGCCTGGCGCACCGGCCCCGGCGCGAGCGCGGCCCTGGGCCACGCCGTGGCCCCCACCCTGCCCCCGGGCGGGCTGACCTCCGATCTGGTCTACCTGGTCATCGCCATCGTGGGCACCACCATCGCGCCCTGGCAGCTTTTCTTCCAGCAGAGCTGCGTGGCGGACAAGCGCCTGCGCTTCTCCGACCTGAAGTTCGCCCGGCTGGACACCCTGGTGGGCGCGGTGTTCACCATCATCGTGGCCGGGAGCATGATGGTGGCGGGCAGCGCGGCCTTCACCCACGGCATCCCCTTCGAGGACCCGGCCCAGCTGGCCATGGAACTGGCCGGGATCGCCGGGGAGGGCGTGCGCTACGCCATCCTGCTGCTGATGATCAACGCCGCAATCCTGGGCGCCACCACCATTTCGCTCTCCAGCGCCTGGGCCTACGGCGAGGTGAAGGGCTGGCCGCACAGCCTGCATAAAAAAATCAAGGACGCGCCCGGGTTCTACGGGGCCTACGCCCTGTTCGTGAGCCTGGCCGCCGGGCTGGTGCTCATCCCTGGCGCGCCGCTGCAGGTGATCATCCTCTCGGTGCAGGTGCTGGCCGGGATCATGCTGCCCTCGGCCATCGTCTTTCTGCAGCTCCTGCTGAACGACAAGGAACTCATGGGCGAGGAGCTTGTGAACAGGCCCTGGAACAACGTGGCCAACTGGACAATCATCATTGTCTTCTTCGGCCTCTCCCTGATCCTGGCGGCGCAGGTGCTGCTGCCCGAAATCTTTACGTTCTAACCGGAACCGCATGGATAAGGAGACCGACATGACCCGCAAGAACACCTCCCCCGCCGTCGCCAACGCCGCCGAGGAAAGCTACGTCGTGGTCCACCCCTGCTTCGACGCCCCGGAAGCCAAGCGCGACATCGACTCCCTGGGGCCCATGAAGCTCTCCCGCTCCGGGCGCATCGCCCTGTTCGGCCTGCGCGCCTATCTGGTGCTGATGATGGGCATGGTGGCCTACCGCGCCCTGGACATGGCCGGGGTCATCGTCCACCTGAAAGGATAGCTCTCTGCCTTCCAACGCCGTTTGCGGCGCTCAAAGCGGGGAAGCGGCATGGCCGCGTCCCCGCTTTTATTTTGCCTTCCTGGATGCTGAACGCCGCCGCGCCGGACGCGAAGCTATATGGGATTCCAAAGGGAGGAACTCCCTTTGGCCGCCGGAGGCATCTTGGATTCCTGGGAATGTTTCGAGGGATACGCCTCCGGCGGCCAAAGGGCCTTCGGCCCTCTGGACTCCCATTCGGCTTCGCGTTGTCCAGGCGGAATCGGTCTTAGAAGGGGGCGAGGGCCAGATACGCCTAGAATCCACTGTGATACGACTAGATCCCCTTGCTTCAATGTGTCCGGGATGAACAAAGACGGCTCCCGGCCTGTCCTCCGGGGCGCGGGGCAAGCCGATCTTCTTCAAATATATCGGTTTGCCCCACGCCCCGGAGGACAGACCGGGAGCCTAAAGCCCAAAATTCTTATGCCTTTGCGACGCCAGCGTGCCGCTAGTGCGCCGCTCCGGCCCCGTCCGTCCTGAACAGCAGGTGCAGCCCCAGCCCCACGAACACCGCGCCGAGCGCCTTGGGCAGATACACGCGCATCAGGGCGTTGCGGGCCAGGAAGCGGCCGAAGCGCCCGCTGGAGAAGGAGATGGGCGTCATCACCGCCAGCAGCATCAGCGAGGTGACCACCCCCATGAGCAAAACTTGGGACCACACCGGCCCGGCGGCCGGGTTGGCGAACTGCGGATAGAAGGTGACGCAGAACAGGAAGGCCTTGGGGTTCATCACGTTGGTCAGCACGCCGCGCCGGAAGCTCTGGCCAAAGGTGCGCTGCGCGCAACCGCCGCGCAGTTCCAGCACGGAAGGCCCGAACATGGTCTTGAGGCCGATCCAGACCAGATAGGCCGCGCCGCCCCAGCGCACCACCTCGTAGGCCGTCTGGGAGGCGGCCAGCACGGCGGAGAGCCCGAAGGCCACGCACACGGCGTGGAAGTAGGCCCCCACTGCCACGCCCAGCACGCAGGCAAGCCCGCTGCGCGCCCCCGAGGCCATGGAGGTGGTGACGATGTAGAGCATGTCCGGCCCGGGGGTGATGACCAGGACGAAAACCAGGCCGACGAAAGTCAGGAATGTGGTGATATCCATGCGGGTGCGCCTTTGGCGGGCCGGGCGACGGCGCGCGGTCCCTTTTCCGGGCTCAGGTAGCAGTCGGGTGGCCTGCCCGCAAGCCCCGCGCCGGGGCTACAGCTCGCGCCAGGGCAGGCGCAGGAAGACCTCCACCACGGCCGGGTCGAACTGCGTCCCGGCCGCGGCCTTGATCTCCTCGCAGGCCCGGGCGGGGTCCATGCCGCAACGGTAGGGCCGGTCGCTGGTCATGGCCTCGAAGGCGTCGGCCACGGCGCAGATGCGCGCCAGCAGGGGAATGCACTCCCCGGAGAGGCCGTGCGGGTAGCCCTTGCCGTCGT
>JBKICO010000306.1:0-2813 GCA_046567065.1 Acidobacteriota bacterium | reverse complement strand
TCACCACCCCCGGCGCGGACACCAGCGTGGACCCCTACACGGCCCCCCAGGGCGACTGGCGCACCACCCGCCAGAAAGTGCCCAACTTCCTGCTGCCATAACGGGGAGGAAGAACAGGGAAGGATCGCCTCCGGCGGCCTAAGGAACTTCGTTCCTTAGGAATCCTTTACCGCTTCGCGCGGGATGCGCCAGGGTTCAGCTCCGTAGGAACTCCGGGCATTGTTTGAATGTCCGCCACACCGCAACGGCCACGGGTCAGGTGTGCTGGCGCGGCCGGACACCCCCGCCACCCCGGATATCCCCACCCAGTTTGTGAGATCACGACCGCGCTGAAACGCGCGAGGCCTGGCATATTCTATTCGTATTCGCGCCCTGAAACGCGCAGGGTCCCGCCTGGGCCGCCGCCGGGCCGTCTTGCCGATATTCTTCAAATATATCGGCGAAGACGGCCCGTCGGCGGCCCAGGCGGGACCCTACAACCACATTACAAACGCTTCAGGCATCCCATCCGTCAAAGACGGTGTCACTCGGCTGACGCCACCTCACGCCGCCTTGAACAGCCAGGACTTGTCCACCACGTCCTCCTGGCTGCCGAACACATAGGCCAGATCGCCCGCTTCCAGCGTGAAATCCCCGTCCGGGTTCATGTGCATCTTCCCGTCGCGGTCCACGGCCACCACGGTCAGGGAGTGCTCCTTGCGGATGTTGGACTCCATCAGGGATTTGCCCTGCACCTGCGCCCCCTCCTCCACGGTGAATACGGCCAGGTCCATGCCGGAGAGGTGCGGCGTCATGAGCTTCTGGCCGTCGGTGGGCAGGTCCGGGGTGCGCAGCATCCGGTAGTTCTTGCCCCGCGCCTCCAGGATGAAGCGCTCGATCATCTGGTTGGGCACCAGGTATTCCACCAGCACGCGGGTGAAAATCTCGATGGAGGTCTCGAACTCCTCGGGCACCACTTCGCTGGCCCCCACATGCAGCAGCTCATCGGTTTCACCCACGAAGCGCGTGCGGACGATGATGTTCAGGTTCTGGTTCATCCCCCTGGCCGTGGCCACCATTCGCCGCACCGCGGTAGGATCGGAGACGACGATGACCATCACCCGCGCACTGTGGATGCCAGCGTGCTCCAGCACCGCCGGGTAGGAGGCGTCACCGTAGCGGATGGGCTCCCCGGCCCTGCGCTCGCGCTTCACGGTGTCGATGTTCATCTCCAGGATCAGGTAGGGGATGCCCGCGCGCTTGGCCGCATTGGCTATCTGGCGGCCGCCCGGGCCGAAACCGGCGATGATGAGATGGTCGGTGAGCTCCGTTTGATCCTGGGCCTTTCCGGCCTTGGCCTTGGGCGCGCCGCAGATGCGGTTGGCCACCACCGGGGCTAGTTGGATCAGCCAGGGTGTCACGGCCATGGTGATGACGCTGGAGGCCAGGAAGAGCTGGTAGCCGAACCCGGAGATCAGCTCCTCCTGCACGCCGACCTTGACCAGCACGAAGGAGAACTCGCCCACCTGGGCCAGCCCCAGGCCGCCCAGGATCGCCGTACGCAAAGGGTAGCCCAGCGACATCACGGCGCCGCCCGCCGCCAAAGACTTGAGCAGGATGACCGCCAACGCCGCGCCGAGCACCATCAGCGGGTATTGCAGCAGGAAGCTAACGTCCACCAGCATGCCCACGGAGACGAAGAACAGGCTGGTGAACACGTCCTTGAAGGGCAGCACTCCCTCCAGGGCGTTCTGGGCGTATTCCGACTCCGAGAGCATGAGCCCCGCCAGGAAGGCCCCTAGCGAGAGCGACAACCCAACCCCCGCCGTGAGCATGGCCACAGAGAGGCAGAACACGATGGAGGCCATCAGGAACAGCTCCCGGCTGCGCGCCCTGGCCACGGCCAGGAACAGCCTGGGCACCACGTAGCGCGCCAGCAGCAGCACCAGGGCGATCACCGCGCCGCCCTTGAGCAGCATCATGCCAAGCGAGCTGACCAGGTCGCCCCCGGTGCTGCCGAGGAAGGGCGTGAGCAGCATCATGGGCACGATGGCCAGGTCCTGGAAGATCAGGATGGCCAGGGCCACCCTGCCGTGGGGGCTTTCCAGCTCGGCGCGGGTCTGGAGCTGCTTGAGCACGATGGCCGTGGAGGACAGCGCTGCCAGGAAGCCCAGGAATAGGGCCTTCTCGAACCCGAAACCCACGGCCGCGCTGAGCAGCGCGAACATGGCGATGGTCAGCCCGATTTGTATGGAGCCGCCCATGAACACAGGCCGCTTGAGCCGCATGAGCTCGGAAGCGGAAAGCTCCACGCCGATGGAGAACAGCAGCAGGATCACGCCGATTTCCGCCATCATCTCGACCTGGTGCACGGAGCCCACCAGCTTGAAGCCGCCCGGGCCGCAGACCACGCCCGCCACGAGAAAACCCACAATGGGGGGTAGGCCCATCTTCAGGCAGACGAACATGACGCCCACGCTCATGGCCAGAATCAATACAAGGTCGGAAAGCAGCGAAATATCCATGCAACTACTCCAAAAGTTTCTTGCGGCCAACGATAGCGTAGCGGGCAGCCTCTGTCACCCCGGGGAGATTGAAAGTCCGAGATCGTGCGCCAGGCTTCATAATACAGCATTGGAGCGTTGTGGCGCTCCAGGGTGCAACGCGGCGTAAGAGTTCGGATAGGGCGCCCCGGAGCCTTGGCGCGGCCAAGGCTCCGTGGGGCGGAACAGGCTATTTCAGGGGCGAGGTGGCGCGGTCCACCAGGTAGACGATGGACTGGTAGGCGATGCCGCTGTTCTTGGAGAGGCCGATTTCGCAGGTGCGGCTGTTGG
>JBKICO010000305.1:0-5631 GCA_046567065.1 Acidobacteriota bacterium | reverse complement strand
CCTGTGTCCAGGTCCTCCCCGAGCTCCTTGCCGTTCTTGGCGGAGAAGAGCACGCGCCCGTAGTCGTCGGCGAGCAGGGCGTCCTCGTAGCCGAGCACGGTGACGAAGGGCGTGAAGGCCGGGGCCGCGAACTGGAGCAGGTCCACGAATTCGGGGTCGGCCACGTCGGCGCGCACTCCCGGTTTGGCCTTGCCGGTGAGGCTGTCGCGCAGCATCCCGATGGCGTTGTAAACCTCCTTGACGGAGGCGTAGATGCGCACCTCGGCCATCCAGCGGGCCACGAGCTGGGCCAGGGCCTGCCCACGGGAATCACGAACGGACTCGACCTGGCTGAAAGCCTGCCGGGACAGGCTGTCCGAAGCCTGACGAACGCTGTAGACCCCCATGGACAAAAGGGGCACAATGCCGATGAGCAGACAGAAACCCACCAGTTTGGACCGCAGGGTGAGGCGTGTTTTCACGGTGTACTCCTTGAAGAAAGACGGCCGCGAAACTAGCCCCGGAGGATGATGGCTTGAAGAAAGCAAGGTGACGCTTGTGTGACGAGGCGTACTTTCCCGTGCGGGCGCGAGCCGGCGGGGGCGGGTCATGGTTTCGTCACATGGCGAAGATATTCTGCAACTGCCGCGTGAACGCGGTCATACCGTCCGTACAAGGAAGGCCCTATGACCCCAGATGGCAGCACCAGGCGCAAAAATTACGTCATCGACACCAACGTCCTCATCGAAAACCCCAATTCGGTCATGGCGTTGCGCAACGGCAACGAAAACAACATCTTCATCCCCTATCACGTGCTCATGGAGCTGGAGACGCTCAAGAACACTCCGAAGCTCCGCCACATCGTCTCCAAGGTCATCGCCAACCTCATCGAAAACCGCGAGCACATCACCTTCATCCGCAACGGGGAGTCCGAATCCCCCTTCACCAACATCGTCGACAACTACATCCTGCGCGAGATCGAAACAGCACAGGACATCCAGGACCCCATCCTGGTCACCAACGACCGGCTGCTCCAGCTGCAGGCCTCCCTGCGCAACATCCGCAGCGAGGAGCTGCGGGATTCCAAGCCCTTCGAGTCCGAGTCGCAGTTGTACACGGGCATCGTGGACGACCCCAAGGACGCCCCGCCCAACGCCTTCTTCTGGCGCGACGGCAAGGCCGTGCTCCTGGCCCCGGAGGGCGAGAAGGTGATCGGCTACCAGAACGACGTCTGGAACCTCAAGCCGCGTACCGCCTACCAGAACCTGGCCCTGGAGCTGATCGTGGCCGGGCACGTGGACCTGGTCTCCATCCAGAGCGAGGCTGGCTTCGGCAAGACCTACCTGGCCCTGGCCGCGGCGCTCTACCTGGTGCTGGAGCGCAAGCTCTACGACAAGATCTTCGTGGTGAAGCCCACCATCGAGATCGGGGCCAAGCTGGGCTTTCTGCCGGGCGACATCTCCGAGAAGATGGAGCCCTACATGAAGTACGTGTTCGACCTGCTGCTCAAGCTGCACAGGCTGCGCCCGGCCAACAAGCTCTTCCACAACCCCAACGAGGAGGTGCTGCGCTTCAACGCCAAGAAGTTCGAGGTGCTGCCCCTGGCCTACGTGCGGGGCATGAACATAGAGAACGCCGTGGTGATCATCGACGAGGCCCAGAACCTCTCGAGGACGGAGGTCCGGGCGGTGCTTACGCGCATGGGCGAGGGCGTGAAGTGCGTGTGCCTGGGCGACACCTCCCAGGTGGACAACCCCTACCTGAACGAGGCCAACAACGGGCTGAACTGGATCGTGCGCAAGTTCAAGGGGTTCGCCAATTACGGGCACATAGTGCTCAAGGGCGACCGCTCGCGCGGGCCCATCACGGACATGGTGCTCAAGAGCAAGCTGTAGCCGTCAGTTCCGAAAATGAATCCGCCGCCAGCCGGGATTGATGTCCCGGCCGCCGCAAGCACCTCCGGGGTGCTCAGGCTACAGTGCCCCCAGCAGCGCTGCCTCGCCCTGCCAGAGCATGGCGAGGCCAGAGGCGGCCAGCAGGGTCAGCAGCGCGCGCCTGAACGTTTTGTCCCCCACGCGGCCGCAGAGCGCCGCGCCCGAATACAGCCCCAAAGCCAGCGCGGGCATGGACCAGGCGTACATGGCCAGCACCGGGGGCGTCACCAGCCCCTGCATGCCCTGCACGCTCACCGCGCCGATGCCCGCCAGCAGGAAATAAGTGGTCAGTGTGGCGCGCACCGCGTCGCGTCCCCAGGGCTGGCAGGCCACCCAGGCCACGATGGGCGGCCCGTTGACCCCGATGCTCACCCCCATGCAGCCCGAAACCAGCCCCGCCACGGCGGCCCAGGCCGGGCGCGGCGGGGCCGCGCATCTGGCCGGGCGCAAGGATTGCGCTGTCAGGGCCAGGATGGCCGCGCCCAGCAGAACTTTCAGGGCCGAATCCGGGGCGTCCCGCAGCAGCAGGCCGCCAACCGCCAGGCCGGGCACGGCTCCAAGCAGCAGCCTGCGCACCGCGCCGCCCTGGATGTGGTGGCGCAGCCGCTGCGTGAGCATCACGTTGATGGTCACGGCCATGAGGCAGCCCACGGGCACCGCCGTGCGGACACCAAGCAGGGCCACCAGCATTGGCATGGCCACCAGGGTGGAGCCGAACCCGGCGAAGCCCTGGGTGAACCCGGCCAGGGCGGCGATGCCCGCCAAGGTGGCGACGAGGGATGCGTCCACGGCTGGCCCCTACCGCCCGGCGTCCGTGTTGCTATTTGGGCCGCCGCCGGGGCCAGAGCTTGGGCCGGAGCGCAGCGCCTCGGGGCCGAAGACATCGGCCATCACGTCCAGGGCGAAGCGCGCCGACACCGTGGCCGGTCCGCCGCCCATCTCGATGCCCACCTCCACGGCCTCCAGCACCTGCCGTGGCCCGGCCCCGGCGGCGGCAGCCTGCTCGATGTGCCACTGCATGCAGGAGCGGCAGTCGATTACCACCGAGATGCCCACGGCGATGAGCTCCTTGACCTGCTTGGGCAGCGCGCCGTCGGAGTAGGCGGCCTTTTCCATGTCCAGAAAGGCCTTGTAGACCGGGCTGCCCATGGCCAGCAGCCGGGCGTGGGCCTTCTTGCGCTCCCTGGTGAGCCGGGAAAGTTCCTCGTCGGGCATGGCCGTCCTCCTGTTCGCGGAATCAGAACAATCAGATTTGGTGAAATGCGTTGCCTAGAGGGGTAATCCCGGGATAGGGCGTTGGCAAACGAATAGTCGCGAACTCTCGGTTCAAGGAAATCGAACAATGCTCGACCTGCACCTGCTGCGCACCTTCCTGGCCGTGGCCGCCGGGCTCTCCTTCCGGCAGGCTGCGGCGCGTCTGCATTACGCCCCCTCCACGGTCACCGCCCAGATCAAGGCCCTGGAGGAGCAGGCGGGCCAGCCCCTGTTCGTGCGCTCGGGCCGGACGGTGCTGCTCACGGAGCACGGGGCGCGCCTGGTGCCCCAGGCCCGCAGGCTGCTGGACGTGGAGCGCGAGGCCCGCGCCGCGCTCACGGGCGGGGAGGGCGAGCCACGGGAACTGGCCGTGCGCGTCTCCGAGAGTTTGGGCATCCGGCTGATGCCCCGCGTGCTGCCCATGCTGCGCGCCCGCCACCCGCACGTGCGGGTCTCGCTCTCCACGCGCTCCCTGCACGGGCTGGCGCGCGACGTGCTCCACGGGGTCTCGGAGCTGGCCGTGATCCTCTCGGAGCCTTTCGCGGCGGAGGGGCTGGAGGTGGAGGCGCTGCGCAGGGTGCCGCTGGTGGTCATCGCAGCGCCCGGCACGGCCCTCGGCCAGGGCGGCGCGGTCCGCGCGCGGGACCTGGACGGGGTGCCCCTGGTGCTCACGCCCCACGTGTGGAGCGCGCGCGGGCTGCTGGACCGCTCCCTGGCCAGGGCCCACGCCAGCACGCCGGGCGTGGTGGAGTGCCCCAGCGTGGAGATGGTCAAGCGCTGCGTGGCCGCCGGGCTGGGCATCTCCCTGGTGCCGGGGTTCACGGTGGAGCGCGAGGCCGCGCGCGGGGAGCTGGAGGTGTTGTGCTGGGCCGGGGAGGAGCTCTCCGTGCCCGTGCTGCTGGTCAAGGCCGGGGGCAGGAGCATGACCGGGGCGGCGGCGGCCTTCGAGGAGGCCGTGCGCCGCTGCGTGGGGGACGACCCCGGGTTGGGCGGGGTTTTGCCCGGCTAACCGGCCATGCGGCGCGGCTCGGCGGCGGTGCGCTGGTCCTCGCGGGCCGGGGCCACGCCAACGCGGTCGCGCCCGGCGTTCTTGGCGGCGTAGAGGGCCTGGTCCGCCTGGCTGAGCAGGCTCGCGGGGGTGGCGGCCTGGCCGGGCACGAACGAAACCAGCCCGATGGAGACGGTCACGGGTATGACGCGCCCGGCGTAGCGCGTTGCGGCGTCAGCCACGCGCCGGCGCAGCCTTTCGGCCAGCATCCAGGCGTGGGCCCTGCCGGTGTGCGGCAGGATCAGGGCGAACTCCTCGCCGCCGTAACGGGCCACGAAGTCGGTCTCGCGCAGCCCGGACTCCAGGGCCTGGGCGGCGCTGCGCAGCACGGCGTCGCCCGCCAGGTGGCCGTGGGTGTCGTTGACCTGCTTGAAGTGGTCCAGGTCGGCCATCATGAGCACGAAGCCTTCCTTGTGGCGCATGTGGCGCTTGAGCTCGTGATCCAGGCGGGCGTCAAAGCTCCGGCGGTTGTGGAGGCCGGTGAGCCCGTCGTGGTCGGCCCGGCGCTTGAGCCGCAGGAAGTCCAGCACGTTGCGCAGCCAGGGCGAGAGCTGGAGCACGGCCTGGCGGGCCAGCTCCTGCTCGTTGCGGTCCAGGTCGCGCTCCAGCAGCACGGAGACGCAACCGAAGGGCTTCTCCCCGTTGTGCAGTGGCACCAGCAGGGCCAGGCCGGGCTCGGTGCGCGCGGCCGGATCGCCGCCGGGAAATTCATGCACGCCGTAGGCGCTGGAGGGCAGGCCGCCCACGCGGGAGGCCAGGTCCTGCAGGTAGTCCAGGCGGGCGGCCTTGGCCGTGGCGGGCACGTTCGAAGGCAGGAACAGCTCCTTCTCGGAGGCGTTGTCCCAGAATACGCCCAGCACCTCGGTGACGGGGAAGAGCCTGGCCAGGCCGTCACCCAGGGCGGCCAGGATCTCGGGCATCTCCAGGCTGGAGATCGCCCTGGAGAGCAACCCTTGGCGGAAGGCCAGCAGGGAGTTCTCGTGGGCCATCTGGTCGCGCTCGCGCTGGGCGTCGGCCAGCAGCGCGGACATCTCGTCGAAGAGCTGCGCGGCCTGACGGGCGTTCTCCAGCGCGGAGACGATGCGCGCCTTGGCCATGGGCGGCTTGAGGCAGGCCACAAAGCCCTGGGCCAGCACCTCCTCGCGGGAGGGCGGGGGCGTGTCACCGGCCACCAGCACCTTGCGGGCCCCGGTGAGCCAGGCGGGCGGGGCCTGGCGCAGGGTGCGCCAAAGGTCCAGGTCCACGAACACGGCCAGGGGCGCGGCGCGCTCGAAGTCGGCCTGGCTGGGCAGGTCGCGGGCCTCGAAGCGCTGCAGCGGCTCGCTCTCGCCGACCGCCAGGCGGATCTTCCGTGCGGGCTGGCCGGAGACTCCCAGCAGCCAGACAGGGCGGGTTCGCTTGCCGGTGACACGCTTG
>JBKICO010000304.1:0-3370 GCA_046567065.1 Acidobacteriota bacterium | reverse complement strand
AAGATGCCCATCGAGGCCTGGGCGGGGCAGCCGTGGGCGCGCCATTGACAGCGCCCCCGCCAGACTTACATGCCATGCTGACGGGTTGGCCTGACGAGAGGGCCTGACGAGAGGGCCTGACGAGAGGGCCTGACGAGCTGGCCTGACGAACTGGGCGGAGCCCGCCCAATACCAGACCGCAGAGGTATGATATTTTGTTCCACCATACAAAAATGAAACATCAGCGGCCGTACCCCTAAGCGGAACGGCGTTTCCAGAATACGGCGGACCCCGAACGAATCCCGGTATAGCTAGCTTCCCGGGCCTGCCCTACAGGAGTGTAGCACGGAAATATTTCAGCCGCCGGGACCGTGCAAAAATGTACTGTTTTGCCCGCCAGGCCTGGATTTCCAAAAAACGGAGTTCTATCTAGCTGAAATGGTGACGTTTAATTAACTTGACGAAACTGCCAATAATTTTCATTGTCCACTTCCCACTTTTTTCAGGCCCGGCCACCCGCCGGGATGCATCGCAGGGGCCCGCAGCCGAGCAGGGGGAGCGGGCCGGGTAAGCCGAACCACCGGCCCCAATACCCCTCTAAAACGTTTCAGAAGAGGTGACCGACTTGGCCTTCGCTCCCATCAACAAGAACTACCACGACTTCTTCGTCGTCCGGGACAAGGACGCCTGCATCAACTGCCAGGTGTGCGTGCGCCAGTGCTCATACGGAGTGCACTACTGGGATGAAGCCAGGCAGTGCGTGCGCCACGACAACACCAAGTGCATCGGTTGCCACCGCTGCGAGGCGTACTGCCCGACCCAGGCGCTGCTCATCCAGGAGAAGCCCTCCAACTTCAAACCCAACGCCCTCTGGCGGCCTGTGTTCATCAAGAACGTCTACAAGCAGGCCGACTCCGGCGGTGTCCTCCTTGCGGGCATGGGCTCCCCGGTGGACATCCCCGTCTACTGGGACAAGCTCCTGCTCGACGCCAGCCAGGTGACCAACCCCTCCATCGACCCCCTGCGCGAGCCGATGGAACTGCGCACCTACCTGGGCTCCAAGCCCAACCGCCTGGAATTCGAGGAGACCCCCGACGGCCCCAGGTTGAAGACCCCCACCAAGCCGAACATCAAGCTGAACATACCCATCATGTTCTCGGCCATGAGCTTCGGCTCCATCAACTTCAACCTGCACGTGGCCATGGCCCGCGCCGCCACCGAAGTGGGCACCTACTACAACACCGGCGAGGGCGGCCTGCACGAGAGCCTCTACAAGTACGGCCCCAACACCATCGTCCAGGTGGCGTCCGGCCGCTTCGGCGTGCACAGCGACTACCTGAACGCGGGTGCCGCCATCGAGATCAAGATCGGCCAGGGCGCCAAGCCCGGCATCGGCGGGCACCTGCCCGGCGAGAAGATCAACGCCATGGTCTCCGAGACGCGCATGGTCCCCCTGGGCTCCGACGCCATCTCCCCGGCCCCGCACCACGACATCTACTCCATCGAGGACCTCCACCAGCTCATCTACGCCCTCAAGGAGGCCAGCGACTACAAGAAGCCCGTCTCCGTGAAGATCGCGGCCGTGCACAACGTGGCCGCCATCGCCTCGGGCGTGGTGCGCGCCGGTGCGGACATCGTGGCCATCGACGGCATGCGCGGCGGCACGGGCGCGGCCCCGGCCATGATCCGCGACAACGTGGGCATCCCCATCGAGCTGGCCCTGGCCTCCGTTGACCAGCGCCTGCGCGACGAGGGCATCCGCAACGACGCCTCCGTGGTCGTGGCGGGCGGCACCCGCTGCTCCGCAGACGTGATCAAGGCCATCGCCCTGGGCGCGGACGCCGTGTACATCGCCACCGCCGCCCTGCTGGCCGTGGGCTGCACGCTGTGCGCCCGCTGCTACACCGGCAAGTGCCCCTGGGGCATCGCCACCAACGACCCCTACCTGGCCAAACGCCAGAACCCCGATATCGCGGCCAAGAAGATGGCCAACCTGATGAAGGCCTGGGCCCACGAAATCGAGGAGATGCTCGGCGGCATGGGTCTCAACTCCATCGAGTCCGTGCGCGGCAACCGCGACAAGCTGCGCGCCGTCGGCCTGAGCCAGAGCGAGATGGACATCCTGGGTGTGAAGCCCGCCGGGAGATAGGCCATGAAGAAGATATACCCCAACAAGGCGGTCTGCATCGGCTGCCACCTCTGCGAAGTGGCCTGCGTCACCGCGCACTCCAAGTCCAAGGACATCATCCTGGCCCACAACGTGGAAAAGGCCCAGGAAGGCCTGGCCCCCAGGCGCAACGTGGCCCAGGAGGGCCCGGTGTGCGTGGCCCTCTCCTGCCGCCACTGCGAAGAGCCCATGTGCGTGGCCGCCTGCATCTCCGGCGCGCTGACCAAGAACCCGGAGACCGGGCGCTGCGAATACAACGAGGAGCAGTGCGTTGGCTGCTGGTCCTGCCTGATGGCCTGCCCCTTCGGCTCCATCCGCAGGCACCCGGTGAAGGAAAAGATCATCAAGTGCGACTTGTGCGCCGGGCGCGACATGCCCGCCTGCGTGGAAGCCTGCCCCAACGCCGGCCTCGTCTACGAAGACCGCGGCAAGGACTAAGCGGAGAATTGCGATGAAATACGTGATTGTGGGCAACGGCGTGGCCAGCGTGGGCGCCATCGAGGGCATCCGCAGGGCTGATCCCGACGGGGAGATTCTGGTCATCTCCGAAGAGAGCACCCCCACCTACGGCCGCCCGCTCATCTCCTACCTGCTGGCGGGCAAGATCGGCCCCGAGCGCATGCCGCTTCGGCCCATCACCTTCTACGACAAGTTCAAGGTGAAGATGGCCCTTGGCTCCAAGGTGGTCGCCATCGACCCCAAGGCCAAGACCGTCTCCACCGACGACGGCAACACCCATCCCTACGACAAGCTGCTGCTGGCCACCGGCGGCATCCCCTTCGTGCCGCCCCTGCCCGGTAAGGACGGCCCCGGGGTCTACAGTTTCACCACCCTGGCCAACGCCGAGACCCTGGTTGACGTGGCCAAGAACTGCAAGACGGCCGTGGTGGTCGGCGGCGGCCTCATCGGCCTCAAGGCCGCCGAGGCCCTGCATGACCGCGGCGTGAAGGTCTCCATCGTGGAACTGGCCCCCCGCGTGCTCTCCGCCGCCTTCGACGACAAGGCGGGCGGCCTTGTGGCCAAGCGCCTGGCCGAGGTGGGCATCGACGTGCACTGCGGCACCCAGGCCACCGAGATCAAGCGCGGCGAAGACGGCGCCATCGTGGGCGTGCACCTCAAGGACGGCACCTTCCTGCCCGCCCAGGCCGTGGTCATCGCCATCGGCGTGGTGCCCGCCGCCGCCCTCGCCAAGGACGCCGGAATCAAGGTGGACCGCGGCGTGGT
>JBKICO010000303.1:0-2688 GCA_046567065.1 Acidobacteriota bacterium | reverse complement strand
CCGGACCCGCCCGGGCCCACACGCCGCGCCGCGCCTTGAAATATCGTCAGGGCGCGGCCGTACGGGGCCGGGCGGGACCGGACGTCCGGCACGGCCACCGGGCGAGCCCGTCGCGGGCGTCGGCGTTTCGAGCCCCGGCCGGGCTCGCACCGTCCCTCCCCGCGAGGGGCTTGTGCCCCGGCGGGCGGCGTCGTACATTCCCGGCCACCGCGCCTGCGCGCGCCATCCGGCTTGGGGAGACTGACATGCTCCATCCGTATCCCGCCCAGTTTCCTGCCGTCCCCGGCACCCCGGGCATTTGTGCCGCCGATCCGGCGCCCGGAGCCGACGGACAATGAATTTCCACAACAACACGCCGGAAAGCCGCATCGGCAAGCGCCTGCTGCGCCAGGTGCTCATGTTCAGCCTGGCCTTGCTGGCCGTGTTCAGCCTGGCCCAACTGGCCATGGAGTACACGCAGGCCGTCTCGGGCATGGAGAGGAGCCTGGAGGCCATCGGAGGGCGCTACGGCAAATCCCTCTCCACCGCGCTCTGGGAATTCGACAGGCACCAGCTGGCCGCCCAGCTCGAGGGCATACAGTCCCAGCGCTACGTCAGCTATGTCGGGGTGAGCAGCGACGGCGAGACCGTCATGGAACTGGGGACGAAGAACCAGAAGGGCGCGATCACCCGGGAGATCGCCCTGGTCTACACCGGGTACCAGCGGCAGGCGCCCGTGGGCGTGCTCACGGTGCAGGCCTCCCGCGAGGGCGCCGCGCGCGAGATACTGGAAAGAACGCTGAAGATGAGCCTGCTGTACGCGCTCATGATCTTCCTGGTGGCCCTGTTCATCTTCAGGCGTTTCCAGCAGCAGGTGAGCAGGCACCTGGCCGACGCGGCCGCCTTCCTGCAGAGCACCGGCATCGAGGACCTGGGCCGCCCCCTGGATCTGGACAAGGCCTGGAGCGGCGATGAGATCGACATCCTTGCGGACGCGCTCAACGCCATGCGCGCCAGCCTGCGGGAGAGCTACCAGCGTATGCACGACGCCAGGCAGCAGGCCCAGGCCAGCGAACTGCGCTACCGCGAGCTGGTGGAGAACGCCCGGAGCATGATCCTCAAGATCGACAAGGGCGGGCGCATCCTGGAATTCAACGAATACGCCCGCGAAGTGTTCGGCTACAAACCCGAGGAGGTCCTGGGCAGGCACGTCATGGAAACCATCGTGCCCCGCACGGACAAGGCGGGTGATGACCTCCGGCCCAGGATAGAGGCCACGCTGGCCGCCCCGGGCCGGGAGACGCACTCCGAGAACGAGAACATCCGCAAGGATGGCAGCCTGCTCACCGTCGCCTGGAACAACAAGCCTTTCTACGATGCCTCCGGCGAATACCAGGGCGTGATCAGCGTGGGGCTGGACGTCACGGAGCGCAAGCGAGCCGAGGAGGCCCTGCGCGAAAACCGCCAGGTGCTCGAAACCATCCTGAACTCCGTGCCCCAGTCCATCTTCTGGAAAGACAGGAACAGCGTCTACCTCGGCTGCAACAAGGCCTTCGCCCAGGCCGCCGGCTTCAAGGACCCCTCGCAGGTCGTGGGCAAGACCGACTTCGACCTGCCCTGGCTCCCCGAGGAGACTGAAGGCTACCGCGCGGACGACAGGCAGGTCATGGAGCGCGGCGAGCCCAAGCGCAACTTCGTGGAGCAGCAGATGCAAGGCGACGGCAAGCGCATCTGGGTGGAAACGAGCAAGCTCCCCCTGCTCGACGCCCAGGGCCGCGTCAGCGGGGTGGTGGGCATCTACGAGGACATCACCGAGCGCAAGACCGCCGTGGAGGCCCTGCGCGAAAGCGAGGACCGCCTCGAATCCGTGCTGGAAGGCAGCCAACTGGGCTTCTGGGACTGGGACGTGCAGACCGGCCGCGTCTACCGCAACGAGATGTGGGCCAGGATACTCGGCTACCCCCTGGGCGAGGTCAGGTCGGCCATCGGGCAGTGGACGGAACTGGTCCACCCCGAAGACAGGGAAATGGCCCTGAAATCCCTCCATGACCACCTGGCGGGCAAGACGCCCATGCACCGCGCGGAATACAGGATGCGCGCCAAGGACGGCAGCTACCGCTGGATTCTGGACCAGGCCAGGGTGGTCAAGTACGACGCCCAGGGCAAGCCCCTGCGCATGAGCGGCACCCACACGGACATCACCGAGCACCGCACCATGCAGGAACTCATGATCCAGACCGAGAAGATGATGAGCGTGGGCGGGCTGGCGGCGGGCATGGCCCACGAGATCAACAACCCCCTCTCGGCCATCCTGCAGAGCGCGCAGGTGGTGCTCTCCCACTTCTCGCCCGAGCGCAGGGCCAACCTCGCCGCAGCCGAGGCCTGCGGCTGCACCATGGAGTCCATCCTGGCCTACGCCCAGAAGCGCCAGATCATCCCCTTCCTCGAAGGCATCCGGGAGGCTGGCATCCGGGCCGCGCGCATCGTCTCCAACATGCTGGAGTTCAGCCGCAAGAGCGAATCCAGGCGCGCCCCGGCGGACGTCAACACCTTGCTGGACAAGGCCGTGGAGCTCGCCCTCTCGGATTATGACCTCAAGAAGAAGTACGATTTCAAGAAGATCCGCATCGAGCGCCAGTACGCCCAGGGCCTGCCGCAAGTTCCGTGCACGCGCACCGAGATCGAGCAGGTGGTGCTCAACCTGCTCAA